>CALLQJ010000317.1 GCA_938014865.1 uncultured Fastidiosipila sp. | reverse complement strand
GGCGGATACAGACCGACCGCCGACGGACCTTTGTATGCAAAAAACACAGAGCATTTTCAGAAGAAAAAGAAGACGCTTTTTTCTCTTGTGGAAAATCTTTGTAAGCGGGTGAAAATCCGTCGATATTGTGTAAAATAAAAGCAGAAAGCGGACGAAACGGAGGGGACGTTTATGCTGAGAAAAAGAGGACAGAGGAGGCGGAGGCGCCGGCGCAGCTCGAGCGTGCTGAGCGGCCTGTTTACCCTTGTTTTACTGACGAATGCCTGGCTTTTTTTCGCGCCTGAACTCGCGGCCGAAGGCTACGAGTATACAGCGGAAAGCATTGAAGAACTGCAAAATGCCGTCAACGATCCGCCGGCGGGGGCGGAGGTGACGATCACGCTTCTTGAAGACATCGATATGACGGCGGAAGATTTAGTCATCAGCGATGATAAGCAGGTGACCATCATCGCCCAGGATTATCACATTAATTTCAGCAATAAAGACGGAGCCTGCGGCGGCATCGTCGTCAGCGGAGCCGGTACATACCTGGAATTGGCAGGGGATGAAACAGCGGAAGACTTCGGCCTGAAGCTGCAGAATCCGGATAAAGATCAGGCCCATCCTTCCGCCAAAGCCATGCTGACGGTTAAAGGCGGGACCGTTAAAATCGGGAAGGGCGTCGTCTTTTCGGATTACATCACATCGGCAGACGGCGCCGTCGTCGTGAAAGACAAGGGAAGCATAAGTTCTTCGGAAACGGTTTTTACGGGCCTGGACCGCAGCGAGCCCGGCGAAGAGGCTGTATTGGACAGCTCCGGCAGCGTCCTGACGGTCTTTGACGGTACGCTGAATTTGAATGATTGCAGCTTTTCCTCAAACAACAGCTATCGTCCGGACGCGGCGGAAAGTTCGGCCGTCGGCCCGATTTACCTTCACGGCGCCGGGAGCAGCCTTCAGGCGTCAAACTGCAGCTTCAGCCAAAACGGCAACAGCATGAGCAAAGGCGGGGTCATTTATGCCGGGCATGAAGCCTCCGCCGAGCTTGAAAATTGCGTATTTTCTGACAATCAAGCGGACGAAGGCGGCGCCATTTATTCGGCCGGGGCCCGGATTGAAAGCTTTAATAATACCTACTCCGAAAATAAGGCCGTCAATGCGGGCGGTGCCGTCCGTTCCGGCGGAACGTTTATTTCACAGCAGGACAGTTTCCGCAAAAATGAAGCCGGGACAAACGGCGGTGCCGTTTATTCCGAAAGTACGCTCTTGATCGCGCGGGCCTATGCTATCGCTGAAAACAAAGCAAGCAACGGGGGTGCCCTTTATCTGACAGGAGCCGAAGGCACGAACCCTGATATGCGGATCTCGGAACTCCGCATAGAAAATAATGAGGCAGAGCAGTCCGGAGGCGGCATCATGCTTTTGGGCGGCGATCTTGTCCTGGATGAACTCGAGCTTATGCATAATCGCTGTCAGGACGAAGGTGCCGGTGTCTATGCCGCCGAGACTTTCCGGCTCGTCAGAAATGTCCGGATAAAGGACAATGCTGCCCGCGTCGGCTCTTCTGCGGAACATGCGAATAATCTTTTCCTGGCTCAGAAGGCCCGGGTGATCCTCTTGAGGGACTTGGGAGAGAGTGCGATCGGCGTGCATTCAGAGGCGGCGGACCGCCCGTTTACGAAGGATTTCGCCGAGTTCCACGATCCGGAGACGATCACGGATTATTTTACGGCCGATGCCTACGGCATGCGGGTGCTGAGCAGCGAAACAGGGGAAGGTATTTATGAAGGGGATGTGGTAACGGTCCTCTATGTAAAAAATGAAAAAGAAGAGGGGCCCGAGGTCGAGCTGCCGCCCGCGGTGAAAGTCGCGTATGACGAAGATCCGGCCGCCTCCGGCGAGATCCCCCTGCCCGAGCTGAGCGCTTCCGGCTTTTACCTGGCCGGCTGGAAAAACGCTGCCGACGATGAAACGGTCGAAGCGGGTACAAAGGTTAACGCGTTAGAGCGTGATCGTCTGATTCGTCTTTATCCCTTCTGGACAACAGAAGCACCGCCGGAAACGACACAGCCTGCGGAAACGACCCCCGCAGGGACGACGGAACCCGCCGGCACGACGCAGCCTTCCGGGAGCAGCTCCGGTACGACAGCGATGCTCCCGACGAGCAGCGCGCCCCCGACAGAGACGGCTGTCCCGACGACGCTTCCCCAAACGACAACAGCCGTTCCGACGACGACAGAAGCGCCGACTACGACGACGGCACCCGCAGCGACGACAGCGACGCCGACGACAACGACGGCAGCGAGCACGACGACAGCAGCGACCACAACAGCGGTCCCGACTGCGACGACGGCTGCGCCGAGCACAACAGCTGCCCCGACTACGACGACGGCAGCGCCCACGCCGAGTCCGACGCCGGCGCCAACGCCGGAAACAACGACGACAACGGCCGAAATCACAACGAGCACAGCCCTGACGACGAGCACGACGACGGCAGCGCCTTCGGAAACGACAAGCTATGAAACCATCCGTATTACGCTGCCCAAGCAAAGTCAGTATTTCCCGATGATGACGACAAATGAGAAGACAAGTGAAAGCAGCAGCGACATGACGAGCACAAGGCCTTCTCTCAGTGAGCTTCCGAGTTCTGAAGCAGACGAGAACACAGCGGCGAGCACGGAAGAAAGCCGTATTATTTCGCGGGCCAAAATGATTGTGCCGGTGCTTTTGAAAATTATGATCGGCGTCTTAGCGGCCGGCTTGATTGCCCTCATTATTCTGATGATTGTGATGAAGCGGCGGAGGGATTATTAATTTGCCGCGGCATAGTGAAAAGCATAAAAGAGGAAGAAGGACCGTGAAAAACGGTCCTTTTCTTAAGCAGGAGGTTGCTCTTTTTCTCCAGGCGAAACAGCTATCCTGCGCAGAAAAATAAAAATGAAGGAGCCGGGGATGTCGGCTCCTTCTTATATGGGAGTAAACTCCGATGTTTATTCAGAGTTTCTCAACAAGACATTCAAGGATCAAAGGATCCTTGCCTTCGGGAAGATCGCATAAATAGAGATGATCTTCTTCCGTGAAAGGAATAGTTTCTCCGTTTAGCTTTATTTCTTGGATTCTTTTCCGGCTGTACAGAAGAAATGGTCCTGTTTCACGCAGCAGGAAATATTTCTTGCGGCCGATCTGCCATGTTTTTTCGCTGACAGCAGGGCTGATAAATTTATTTTTTAAACCGATGGCGTGAAGATCATCATTGTCCGGAAAGATAATAAATAAGCGTACGGCATCTCCGGGCAATTCCGTCTCCTTCGGCAAATTTAGCAGCTCACCCGAAAAATGTTCATAAGCCAGATAAGAACCTTCCGACATAAAGTCTTCGGGGCAGAGGCTGACGCTCTGCTTTTTATCAGTAAATGAATATAAAGCCATGATGACGAAGTAAGTGCTGCGATTTATGATTTTCAAATAGTTTTGTTTGAACGGATCTTGCAGAAGACAGTCTTGGGCGGGGACAGCCGGCCTGTCACAACGATAAATTTTGCCCTGCGGATCTGCCAGTTTTTTTAACAGAGCGGGATCGGTTTCGCCTGTTTTATCACTGATATAGACAGGACCTCCGCTGACGGCGCGCAGTACCGCATGATGCAGACTGTCCTCATGTCGGGTCCAGAACATGTCCCAGTCACAGTAGTCAAATTGTCCGAGCCACAGCGTATTATATGCATTTTGAAGAGCATGTTCGGCAAAACTGTTTTTAAGCTCCGGTACGAAATCGTCACTGCTGCGGCTCAAGACAGATGACGGCCGGTGCCAGACATCCTGTGCTGCCATTCCCATGCAATTGATGAGATTTCCGGAAAAATGCACGGCGGCCGACGCTTCCAATGCCGTGTGGAATGCTTCGGCAGCTGTTCCGTAATCTGTATCGGCCCAGCGGAAAAGCGAGTTTGCACTTTGACCGTCTGCTTTTACAAAAGATACACCTTGCTTTTTTAAGTAAGCATGCCAGTAATTCCAGAAGGCGAAAGCCTGCCCGCTGTCTGAGGCAGGAATAAGACGTCCGTCCGGTACATGTTCCAGACAGTCTGCCAGTCTTACAGCCGCAGGACTGTCGGGTTTAATACCGTTCCAATAGCCCATTGAAGCGTGCCAAACACCTATTTTTAATTCCCGGGCGAAAGCTTGCTGCATGTCTCGGATTGTACCGGCAAGTTTATCCGGGAATTGTTTGCTTCGGGCATCGAGACCTTCCAGCTGTTGCGTATTGTAATCCGCTTCGGACCAGCCGTCATCAATCAAAGCCCAGCCGATCGGCACTTCTTTTTCTTTTAGTTCCTGCATTTTTTCTACAAGACCGTCCCGGCTGACCTCATGATAAAAGGCATCCCAGCTGCACCAGCCCAGGTATTCAAACAGTTCCGGAAACGTCTTATCCTCACGCAGTGAGGCAGAAGAGGAAAACGCTGCCAAGGCTTTCACGGCCTGCTGAATAAGTGTGTATGGATTATCGCCGGAACAAAAGGCAAAGCAGGGGGCTGTCAAGCTGTTAAGTTTCACGGAATTCGAACTGAGAATCAAACGGACCCCTTCATTCGCCTCATCCGCCGGAAAAAAATCCCCGCGATAGATCTCTGAAGCAGAGGTCAGCAAAAGAAAGTAATGATTGGCTTCCCGACCTAAAATCATCTGAGTCCGGGGCGGGATCATGGATAATTCCGCCGCAAAAGCCGGTCTTGTCCACCAGTCCTTATGCTGATAGATGCAAAGAAGATTGCCTTCAAAGCGAAGCGGAATTGTCAGACGCAGAGCACCGTCATGACGGAAAAAATGCTGCCGGGAAAATCGTTGTTTGGTGATCCGCAGCTTATAAGCGGCTGAAACAATCAGTACGCCTGCTGCTTCTTCTGTTTTTAAATCACCACACGCCAGCGACGATTCAGTTTCCGCAGGCTGCCAGGTGCCCTCATCGACTCTGTATTCAACGTTTGTTTTTTGTACGGCAAGATCTAAGATATTCTTTCTGTTCTGCATTTTCATCCCTTTCTCATGCTATTAACTTTATTTGAGAGAAAGTTTTCGCCGGTTTATTCAAGATCGGCTTTGCCGGCTGAGAATAAGTAGTCCGACATACGAGCTGCAACAACGTTAAAAACGGCATCATGAGCCGCTTTTTTCTCGGCTTCGCTCAGCTTTTCGCTTTCTGTATTGCTCTTGCGTTCGGTCCGGCCGATTGCTCGATGAAAAGCCAGTTCCAGATCCGTAGCAATATTGATTTTAGAGATACCGGCCCGGCAGGCACGCTGCATCGTTTCGGGCGGCAGGCCGGAACCGCCGTGCAGAACCAAAGGAATTTTACAAAGCCGGCTGATTTCTTTAATTAAATCGATTTGAATTTCAGGATTTTTTACTTTGTAAACACCATGAGCCGTCCCGACCGACACTGCCAAAAGATCCACTCCCGTGCGGCGAACAAATTCTTCGGCTTCTTCAGGTTTGGTATAAAGTTCTTGATCATGCCCCGTTTCCAGCTTATCGCTTCCCCCGATTTGACCGAGTTCGGCCTCAACCGAGACATTTTTTGCGGCGCCCAGTTTCACGGCTTCTCGGGTTACGGCAATATTTTCTTCGAAAGGCAGGGCAGAGGCATCGATCATCACAGAGGTGAAACCGGCTTCAATGGCGGCTTCGACGGTCTCAATATCCTTCGTGTGATCAAGATGCAGGCAGACCGGAATACTGTACGCCGGAAGCAGGCGGTAAAAAGCAGCCGCAAATTCGTCCGGACGAATATCAAACCACTTAAATTCATTGGCGGAAATCTGTACCATGACAGGGGATCGCAATGCTTCGGCTGCATCTAATACCGCCTGAATCAAAACGGTATTGCGCGGCGAAAAGGAACCGACAGCATAATGATGCTTGAGTGCATGGGCCATGAGAGGTTTAGCATTGTGTAAAGACATAGTGATGAGCTCCTTAATTGATAAGTTTCATTTGATGATTATGAATTAATTCCAGATAGACAGGATAATACCTGAGCAGCATTTCGCGTCTTTCAGGATCGGATGTGATTTTTTTCTCACGTAAATCAATGCAGCTGCCGGGGGAAGCATAAAGTGCTGCACCCGCCGCACTCAGTTCAGCAAGAGAACTTTTGAAAAAACTTGTATCTGACAAAGCTGCTTTGCATGTACAAAGATGTTCGTTTCTGGTTCCTCCGCCGGTTGCGATTATTTTAGATTTGTTTGGCAGTAAGTCCCCCAGACTTTTTTGAATTCGTCTGGATTCAAAAGCCAGCGCCTCGCCGACAGCTGCTGCCAGCAGACCGGGGGGTGCATCCTCAAGCCGGGGAGGCAGCAGATGATTCAAGTCAATAAAACCGAAACGTCTTGTCGAATTTGGCAGAGGTGTTCCGCTGCCGTTCAGATAGGGTACGAAAAACAGTCCCTTGTCGCAGGCATAAAGTCCTTCGGGTACTTGCAGGCGATGATAATCACCGGCCGGAAAAGCAAGTCTTTTCAAAAGGTATTCATAGCAGATACCGGATGATGGCTGATTGGCCAGCCAATAACTTTTATTCTTTGAAATGAGGCCGAAGCTGATGCCTTTTTCTCTCATTTCCTTTGTGCGTTTCATTTCAGAAAAATTACCGGTCAAGACTTCGGCGGTACCCATAGAATTAGCTGCCGCTCCGGGTGCGGCTGTTTGGATGACATGAAAAGCTGAAATATGATCGTGACCTGCCACATAAACCCGGCAATCCTCGTTAAGATTTAAAGTGGTCCGGAGAGAGGGGATGACTGTTCCGATACAGTCACCTGAAGCCACAAGCGGAGGCAGCTTTTGCGCCGGATATGTATCGATCAGCAGATCAGAGATAAATTCTTTTTCGTAAAGATCAAAAAGCATCGAACGCGAAGCCACAGAATAATCCGTGACCATGCGACCGCTGAACCTGTATAAAATATAAGCATATAAAGATATAAAAAGATCGGCTTCTTTTATTGCCTCCGGATAAAGTGAGTGAAGAAGCTGCAAGCGTGGCCAGGCCCTTTTTACAGATGGCGTCTGCCCGGTTTTATGCCAGAGTTCATCTGCGTTGTATCGCTTGATAAATTGGGTTTCATACTTTGCACCCGCGTCATTAAACCAGGGAATGACAGGTGTCAGTGCTCCTTTCTCAAAGCTGAAAAAAAGGTAGGAATCGACCATTGCACTTATACCGATTCCCTCGGCGGGGGCATGAAACTCATCTTGCAGGGAACGGATCATCGCGCAAATGTCCTGAAATATTTTTTCCGCATTATAGGCGGGACCTATCGGCGTCATTGTGCTCAGATCCGTATTAATACTGCGTACGCCCCGAAGCTTGCCTTCATGAAGCCGTACCGCTTTGCAGTGTGTACTCCCTATATCTATCCCTATGCTATCGTTCATAGATTTATCTCCTTTTGTTATTTTATGAGAAAATAGCAGATAATACAAGGAGAAAGTAAAATTAATTTAATCTAAGGAAAAGCCTAAAATTAAGTTGAATAAAGGGTTTTAATAGATTATTATTGATAAAAGAGTGCTTAATAATTAAAAAAAGTTTAATAGGTGTGATTTTATGGATTTAATTACATATCCTGATGCTTTAGGCGGAAATCTGAAGAGCTTGCAGAAAATTCTTGACAGCTCGTTTTCGGGTATATTTACAGGGCTGCATATTCTGCCGCCTTACCCGTCATCCGGAGACAGAGGTTTTGCTCCTATTAACTACAAAAAAATAGACCCTCGTTTCGGGGACTGGGGCGATATAAGGAGTTTGGCGCAAAACTATGAGATCACACTTGATTTAATGGTCAATCATGTTTCGGCAAAATCAAAGATGTTTCAGGATTACCTTAAGCGGGGAGATGATTCTGTTTTTAAAAATTTCTTTTTGGAAGTTAAAGATATCTGGCCGGCGGGATCGGTGCCGTCCGATGATATGAAGAAGCTTGTGCTGCGCCGGCCGGAACCTTGGTCAGAATTTATTGTTTGTAATGAAGCAAAGCAGATTTGGACAACTTTCGGCAAGGAAAATCCATCTGAACAAATTGATTTGAATGTCCATGATGAAGGTGTTAAAGAATATTTTCACGATTTGTTTGGCTTTTTTGCTTCACAGCACATTAAAAGCATACGGCTTGACGCGATTGCTTATGTAATCAAAAAAGCGGGTACATCCTGTTTTTTTGTTGAACCTGATATTTATGAATTTATGAATCGGATTGAAGATGAGGCTGAACAGCATGGCATTACAGCGCTTCATGAAATTCATGCTGACTTCACAGTTCTGGAAAAAATACAGGAAAAAAATTATCGGCATTATGATTTCCTTCTGCCTTATGCCGTTCTTGAAGCGGTACTCACCGAAGACGGCACACTCTATAAAAAATTACTGAAAGATCGGCCGGGCGACAGCGTAACCTTAATCGATTGTCATGACGGGATTCCGGTTCAGCCTGACTTAAACGGGCTTTTGGAGGAAAGCAGCTTGAGAAAAGTCCTCAGCATGACTGCAAGCCGAGGTGCCCGCTGCACAAAGCTTCATGCGAAGGAAAAATATTATGCAGATGCACCGGATGTTCATCAAATTTGCGGCACACTCTATTCTCTTCTGGGAGAAGATGATGATGCACAGGTTTTGGCTCGTGCGCTGCAGGTTTTTATTCCCGGACATCCGCAGATTTATTACGAAGGCTTGCTCTGCGGGCTGAATGATGAAGCGGCCTATGAAGCCGATCATGACCCCAGGAGCCTGAATCGAAGAAATTATACCGAAGAGGCAGTTATTAAGGCCTGTCAGAAACCGGTGGTGAAACGTTTGCTGCGCATGCTCCGTTTTGCGGCTGAAGAAGATTTCCGCAGCGGCGTATTTTCTCTTTTGAATACGGACTATCAGTCAATTTCCTGGAACTGGCGCAGCGGACAAAACAACTATCTTTTCAAAGCGGATTTATCGAAAAAAATTATCAAGTGCATAAAAAAATCTCTGATACACGACACAGAGGAGGTCATAACATTTTGATGACGGACACATTAATTTTAGACGGAAGTGATTGGCAGATTAAAGAGTTTATCGGTCTTGACTGGAAGCTTAGAGGGGCCCATCTGCCGGATTCAAATGATCACAGACATTGGATTCCCGCATGTGTTCCGGGTTCTGTTGTACAGGATTTAATGCAGGCAGGCAAAGCGGAAGATTTATATTTCGGGCTGAACAGCAAGAAACTTGAGTGGACAGCAGAACGTTCTTGGGTATACCGCAAAACATTCAAGTATGAAGGCGGTCCGAAAAAACATGCTTACCTTCATTGCAAGGGGCTGGATTACCGGGCTGCAGTATATTTAAACGGGTGTTTTTTAGGCAGCCACTGTTCACAGTTTACGCCATTTGAGAAGGAGATCAGCGATATCCTGAAAGAAGGTGTTAATTACCTGGCGATAGTGCTTTGGCCGGCGCCTCAGGAGCAGGCACAGATCGGCCGGACGAGTCTGGTGCGCACGCACAAGACAAGGATGAATTACTGGTGGGATTTTTCACCGCGATTACCGCACTTAGGAGTATGGGATTCGGTTTTGATTCGTTTTGATGAGGGTTTGGATCTTAATGATCTTTATCTGTACAGTTCCTTGAATAAAGACAGAACGATGGCAAAACTCTGTGCTGAGGTCGATACACATAAACTTTATCAGGGCGGTTATCTCGAGCTGGAGGCCGCGGGACAAAAATCTAAATGCTTTTTTACCCATGACCGAGGCCGTGCCGAGCTGAGTATTCCGGAGCCAAAACTTTGGTGGCCGAATAATACCGCTCCGTCCGGTATCGCAGAACCGCAGTATCAATACGATGTAAGTGTAAGACTCTACACGCGGGAGGGTCTTCTTTCGGATGAAAGAAAATTTCGCCGCGGTATTTATGATCTTTCGTGGAAGGATAATCCGGGTGCTCCGGGCGGCATGCCGCCTTATACTATGACGGTTAACGGGCATCAGGTCTATGTGAAGGGTGTAAATTGGGTGCCTCAGGATATTCTTTACGGTGTTGAACGCGATGAAAAACTTCGCCGTTTAATCCGTCTGGCAGCGGAAAGCGGTGTCATGCTGTTTCGGGTTTGGGGCGGAGGCTTAATTGAAAAGGATCGATTCTATGAACTTTGTGCCGAAGCGGGAATCCTGGTCTGGCAGGAGTTTATTCAGTCCAGCTCAGGAGTCGATAACCGAACAAGCGAGGATGCAGAAACATTAAAATTGATGCTGCGTGAGGCGCAGTCTGTCATCAAGCGCAAACGCAATCATACCGCTTTAGCTTTGTGGTGCGGCGGCAACGAACTTCAGGACGATAACGATGATCCCGAACACCGTGACTGTCTGATTCCGGCGGTTCTGGGCGGTGAAGCGGCGCGGCTGGATCCGGGCCGGCGCTTTTTGCCGACTTCCTCTTACGGCGGAAAGTTTTTTAACAGTATACATAACAATACTAAATATCCTGACCGCATGGGAGATGTGCACGGACCCTGGGAACATCAAGGTTTTGACTCGCATTGCCGGCTCTATAACGGCGGGAAATCGCTCTTTTCTTCTGAGTTCGGTGTGGAGGGCATGGCCTTTGATGACGTTTTGAAAAAAACGATTCCTGCGGAGAAGCTGCGGCCTGTTACTTTAGATAATGATTATTATTTTCACAGAGCGCAGTGGTGGCTTAAAGAAGAAACGCTGAAAGAAGCCTACGGAGATGATTTTCTTGAAACAAAAGCCCTCTCGCTGCGTGCTGTCGCACATGCGTCACAATATCTTCAGTTTGAAGGTCTGCGCTATGCGCTTGAAAGCCAAATAAAACGCCGGCCGGTGCATTCGGGTTCTTTGCCCTGGCAATTTAATGAACCGTACCCGAACGCGGTCTGCACAAATTTAGTGGATTATTATACAGAGCCCAAGGGCGGTTATTATGCCATGAAATCCGCTTATCGCAAAATATATCCGGCCTGTAGTTTTGCCTCGCAAAGAATTACAGATCAACTGCTTTTTGAGCTGTATTTACATGCCGAAGACGAAGAAAAACATGTTATTCGCTATCAGCTCTTCGACGCCGGCGGCAAAAATGTGGCAGAAGAAGTATTCAAGGCAGAAGATGCATCATTCCGGCAAAAATGCCGGGCAGAAGGTCTGGAGGCGGGTTTGTATCTTTTGAGGCTTACGCTTGATGATAAATATATTAATGAATATATGTTTACCGCAGGAGAAAACTATAAATCTTTGTTTGATTATGAGCCGCAGCTTGTATTACATAAAAATGATGACGAGATCAAGCTCAAAAACGACGGAGAAAGAATCGCCTGGTGGCTGCAGCTGCGCGGGCATACAAAAAATGGGCAAAAACCTTTAGTTTTTTCGGAGAACCTTTTCTGCCTTTTGCCGGGAGAAGAAAAAATCGTGATGGCGGACAGCAAAGAAGACTGTGATATGATTGTCAATGCTTTCGGAAAGGGGGTACAGCCGGATGAAATTAACCTCGCATCTTTACCAGGTAGCCGGCGATAAGCTCAGTCATCCCTATGATGCTGCCGCCTATCTCTTAGACGGCGGAGACGCATTGTATTTAATTGACTGTGGCTGTCCGAATGGGTATGAAAAAATTGTAGACAATATCAGAAAGGCCGGTTTTAACCCGCAGGATATCAAAGCCATAATCGCTACGCACGGACATTATGACCATGTGGGGGCGGCTGCGCTTTTTAAAAGGGATTTTGCCTTGCCCTTGTATCTTCATGAAGCGGACAGGGAACGTGTTGAAACGGGTGATCCGGTCAAAACGACGGCGGCATTTTTATATGGCTGTGAGTTTCCGCCTTGCAAAGTCGCCGGCGAATTGGCGGATGGCCGGCAGTTTTTATGCAAAAATGCTGTTTTGGAGATCATTCATACACCGGGACATACGCCCGGCAGTATTTCAGCTGCCGTGAAAACGGATGGGATGCGTATTTTGCTGGCAGGTGATACCTTGTGGGGCGGTTACAGTGAGAAGATTGATTCATCGGAAAAAGCGTGGAAGAGAAGTCTTGAAAAACTGGCAAGCTATGATTTCGACTGCCTGAGTTTCGGTCACGGCGGACCGCTTCTTTACGGTATGGCAAATGATAGAATTAAAGAAGCCGCACGTCAGTTTGCCGTGTACTATAACCCTTGGTTTAAAGCGATGAAAGATCATTTTGTGTTCTAGGAAGGACAACAGTATGAAACGTCAAGTTCTGCACACTATAAATTTAAAAAATGTGAGCCGTGTAACGGTCCTGAATTACATAAGACATCACGGTAAGAGCACACGTGCAAACTTGAGTAATGTCACCGGCCTGACCTTCATGGCCATTAAAAATATTTTGGAAGAATTGGAAGATCTGGGGCTTGTCCAGCAAAGTGATGAACTCGAAGGCAAGATAGGCCGTAAAGCAGCCAACTATATTATCAATAAAGATTATGCCTACACGATCGGTATTCATATAAATATGTTTCTCACGCGTGTAGCGCTTATGAATCTGGACGGAGAGATCCTTGAAGCAGTGCGTATTCCGATGAACCGTGAACACATGGAAACATCGCAATTTATGGATGATCTGTGTAACGCTGTCGAGAAGGTCATTTCCAAAAGCAAAATTCCGCAGGAGAAAATTCTAGGCATCGGCATAGGGACGCCTGGACCGATTGACGTGGAAAAAGGAACGGTCTTGAATCCGCCGAACTTCCGGCTTTTCCGATATTTTCCTTTACGGGAAGTTTTGCAGACCAGGCTGAATCTGCCGGTTTTACTGAATAAAGATACAAATGCGATTGCTATGGGTGAGTTTTGGCGCGGAGCGGCCAGCGGGACATTGTATGAAAGCATTATCTATGTTGATGCGGATATGGGTATCGGCAGCGGCATGATCACGGATGGTCAGCTGCAGATCGGGGCCAATTCAGCGGCCGGTGAATTCGGACACGTTACGATCGATTTTGACGGGCCTGTCTGCAACTGCGGCAGCCGCGGCTGTCTGGAAGCCATCAGTTCAGGGCTTTCGATCCTGCGTCAGGTCAAGGAGATCGCCCCCTCCAAACGGCAGGCTTTAAAGCTGGAAGGAAAACATGAAGTGGACCAGCTGACAGATATTTTTGCGGCTGCGGCGGCAGGCGATGCGGAAATTATATCGATTATTAATAAAGCAGCGCTCAATATGGGCGAAGCGCTGGGAAGCTTGGTAAATCTTTTAGATCCCGAATTAGTTGTCCTGGGCGGTATGCTCGTGTATGAATACGAACCTTTTTATGCTATTGCAAAAGATGCGGCAGAAAACAAATGTTTGCGTGTCAGCAAAGATATTCAGATGGCTCGCGGTAAGCTGCGTTATAAAGCAGGCGTGATAGGTGCAGGAGAAATTGTAGCAGATACCTTCTTCAGCAAAACGGTTAACGATTTGCTGAGTAAAGAAAAAGAGTAGATTGTATTTCAAAGGAGTTTTCTTTGTCGGCGAAAAATAATAGAAATGCACAAAGACAGCCAAGGCAAAGACTTGCCTGCATAGCGGATGACTTTACGGGAGCGGGAGACTGGGCCTCGTTTTATGCAGCAGCGGGCGGGAAGGTTTTTCTTTCTAACGGCATTCCTGAAACGTCTTGGCCTGAGGCGCAGGGGGTTCCTGTCATTGCCTTAAAAAGTCGTTCTTTGCCGGCTGATCAGGCAGTGGAGGAGTTTGCAAAAGCCTGTGATTATCTGCAGGCTCAAGGTTTTTCACAGATTTACTTTAAATATTGTTCTACTTTTGATTCGACGCCGGAAGGAAATATCGGGCCGGTGACAGATTATCTGCTCGAACGAACGGAAGCAGTTTATACAATTTTAGCACCCGCTTTGCCGGAGAACGGACGGACGGTATCAGCCGGCATTTTATATGTGAACGGTATTCCGCTTGATGAGACACATATGCGTCATCATCCGCTTAATCCGATGTGGTCATCAGATCTTCGTGTGTTAATGGGAGCGCAAAGCAAGTATCCGGTTTTCGTGCTGCCGCGTGAGACATATCGCCATGAAGATAAGCTGGCAGACTTTTTACTGGCATTAAAACGAAAACATAAGCATTTTACTTTGGTGCCGGACTATGAAAATGACGATGATGCATCTATATTGTCAGAATGTTTCGGAAATCTGAAACTATTGACCGGCGGCAGCGGTTTAGCAAAATTTTTAGGGGCGTATCAGACGGCAGATGATGCTGCTGCCGAATGCTGTCAGAATGAAACAGCGAAGGTGCCCGATACTTTGCTGCTGGCCGGCAGCACATCGGAGGCAACTAAACAGCAGACAAAATTTTATTTGGATTATGGTGCTGCCGTTAAAGTTATTGACACAACTCGGATTGCAGAAGAATTCAAAGCTTGTCTGCCGGACGATATTCCGACGTTAGAAGCTAAAGGAAAACTGCCTTATTTTTGTGAGCTAAAAGATGCGGTCCGGCAGATCCGAGGTCCTTTGCTGCTTTGTTCCGACGCATTGCTGAGCGGTAAAAAATCCGACGTGCCCGGTGCCTCAGAGACTCTGGAATTGCTTTTCGGCGAATTGGCAGCGCTGGCATATAATCAGGGCGTCAGACATTTTTTAATTGCCGGCGGGGAAACGTCGGGTGCTGTAGCGAAAAGACTAAATTGGCAAATCTACGAAATAGCATGCAGTTTGGCGCCCGGTGTTCCGCTTTTGCACCCGATTGATGATCGTGAGGCGGCGGTTTGCTATAAGAGCGGTAATTTCGGACAGAAAGATTTTTTTATCAGAGCAGCAAAACGAATGTCCGGATAAAGAGCTTTCTGCATGACGTATGATGCATTGGAAATTTCTGCGTTTTGCTTGGCTGCAGCGGAGCCGACATTGAATCTCAGTTTTCAATAGTGGTGCTGCATGGGACATAAACTCTTATTCCTGCGAAGAGATACTTCAGCTCTTATCCATAAGAGCCGGAAATATTTTGTGCTCCGGCATCCCTTTTATGGGATTACGGGTATTTAAAATTTAAATCAGGACGTGCCAAGCTATTGTTTCTTTGACCTCCTCGATACTAAAGTTAATTTAATAACATTTAAAAAATGCTTGTTAATCGATCTTAATCAACTAATAACTCAAAATAGACGTCTTGCGAATGAAAAATACGCATAGCCCATCATGTGTTTTATGCTTTTAATTCGTATAATTCAACTAAATTGTTGGTAGTTTGAAAAAACGTTGTCATTATCACCATCAATATAGATAAAAAATGCTGCTTTTGCCGTATTTTTAAATTAAGTTGAAAATGTATTTTAAACGTGCTACATTTTAATTACATTAAATTCTACTTACGGAGGAAAGAGAATGAAAAAGAAAATGATTACAATGCTTTTAGCGACGGCGTTGCTTGTTCCGTTATTTGCGGGCTGCGGCAGCGGCGATGACGCGCAAGAAAGCAAAGACGACAATACGTCTGAAACAAAATTTGAAGAAAAACAGACGGAAGAACAAGGAAAAGGCAGCGAAAAGCAAGAAGACGAACCTTCTGATGAAAAAATTGAGTTGGAATTCTGGTCTTGGTGGAGTTCTGAGGCGAGAAAGCCGCATATCGATAAAGTGGTGGAAGATTATAATGCCTCACAGGATAAATATCATGTGACCTATGTTGACATTCCCTGGGGTGATATCTTTACAAAAAATATTGCTCAGATCGCAGCAGGCAATCCGACGGATGTCATGGCAAATTTTATGGAAGAGGTACGCTTCAGAGCCGAAGAAGGTCAAGTTGAATCGCTTGAAGGTCTGGTCACGGATGATGTAAAAGACGGTTTTTATGAACAGTATCTGGATGTTTGTACCGGTACCGACGGCCAGCTTTATGCCTTGCCGTTCTCTGTCGATACCCGCGCAATTTATTATAATAAAGACCATTTTGCAGAAGCCGGCATCAAGCCTGAAGATATTAAGACCTGGGATGATTTAATGGAAGCTGCCCATAAACTGGATGTGAAAGAAGACGGTGAATATACACGTTACGGTTTCATCCCTCTGCAGGGAAATGCAGGACTTGATACTTATGTAATCAATGCTAATCAAGGGCAGGGCTGGTTCAATGAAGAAACTAAAGAAATCACGGTGAATACACCGACAAATGTCGCCGTTTTAGAATGGATACGCGAGCAGATCGAGTACTACGGCCAGGACAATTACAATGAGATTGATGCAGCGTTCAATTCCGGTATGACAGATCCTTTTGCGTCCGGTGCAATCTCCATGCTGGCGCATACCAGTGCTTACACATCAGCTTTAGCTAATACGGCACCCGACCTTAATTACGGCGTTATGTTATTCCCCGAATACAAAGAGGGTAACGGACATGCAGTAAACGGCGGCGGTTTCGTTCTCGAAGCGCCTAAAGGTGCAAAGCATCTTGAAGGATCCTATGACTTTATGAAGTTTATGACCAGCCGTGAGACACAAGATTATATCGCGGTGAATATCGGTGACTTCTCGGCCAGAAATGATTTCGATGAAAGTGATACATTCTTCCAGAATGAAATAAATCGTGATCTCGCCGAGGCTTTGGAAGAGACCTTTACGGTCGTAGTACCCAACGAATTTAAAGGATATCAGGATGTTGTGAATTCTATTCTTGACCAGGGTAAGCTTGGTCTTATCGAGCCGGCGCAGGCCATGGAAGAAGCTCAAGTCGCTTTCGAGCAATTCGCTGAAGATAATCAATAATTAATCGTATCGGCCGACTGCCCGAAAATTTTCCGGGCAGTCTTTCTTTTAATGGGAGTTACGCATGTTAAGCAGATTTCTCAATAAAATCGGCCTTAAAACGATCAAAAAGCAGGAAAATGTTTATGGCTATATCTTTATTCTGCCATGGATAATAGGGATGATCTGCTTCACGATCGGTCCGCTGATTTTCTCATTTGTTACGAGTTTTACAGATTACAATATGTTGAGAATTAAATGGCTCGGTTTCGGGAATTACAAAAGAATGTTTACCCGGGATCCGATGTTCTGGCAAGCCCTGAAAAACACGCTCATTTATTCTCTTATGAATATTCCGCTGGTTACAATCGGCGGCGTTATTGTCGCAATTATGCTGCATAAGTTGTCTTTCGGTGTTCGTTTTCTGCGTACGGTCTATTATCTGCCGTCTGTTATGGTCGGTGTCGGTACCTATTTTTTGTGGATGCTGCTTTTGAATCCCGCAAACGGCTTGGTCAACTCATTGCTGGCTCTTGTCGGCATTAAGGGACCTGCATGGCTGACGGATCCGATGTGGACAAAACCGGCCATCGTACTTATGCACGTCTGGGGCTTAGGCGGGCAGATGCTCTTATATCTTTCCAGACTTCAGAGTATTCCGCGTGATTTATATGAATCGGCTGCTATTGACGGTGCAAGCTCTTGGTATTGCTTACGAAAAATCACCTTGCCTCTGCTTACACCGATAATTTTCTATAATCTGGTTATCGGCATTATCGGATCGTTCCAGGTTTTCCAGGAAGGATATATTTTCTCAGGTGACGGTTCCGGTAAACCGGCCGGTTCTCTTTTATTCTACAATCTTCACGTTTGGAATAACGCTTTTAAAAACTTTAAGACCGGTTACGCAAACGCTATGGCCTGGTTCTTGTTTGCTGTGGTGATGATCATCACCATCATCGTACAAAGAACACAGTCTAAGTGGGTCTTTTATGAAGGAGACAGTGCAGATGATTGATAAAAAATATTCCGCAGGCAATATCATCCTTTTCATTATCTTGATGATCGGCGGACTCCTGATACTGTTCCCGATATTCTGGATGTTAAGTACAGCGTTGAAATCACTTCCTGAAATTGCACAATACCCTCCGAAGATTTTTCCGGAAAAAGCATTATGGGGAAATTTCAAAATAGCGTGGACGAAGGCGCCTTTTACGCGGTATTTGCTCAACACATTATTAGTTGTGTTTTTCAGCGTAATCGGCAGCGTATTAAGTAATTCATTTATAGCCTACGGCTTTGCCAAGATTGATTTTAAAGGGAGAAAAACCCTCTTTCGTTTGGTTTTAGCAACCATGATGATTCCGGGTTTTGTCACCCTGATTCCGCAGTACGTATTATTTTCAAAGATTGGCTGGGTAGACAGCTACCTGCCTTTGATCGTACCGCTTTTCTGCGGCAATGCCTTCCACATTTTTATGATGAGACAGTTTTATATGACGATCCCTGATGACTTAATTCAGGCCGGACAAATTGACGGTGCCAGCCATTTCTACATATGGGCAAAGCTTATTATGCCGATGGTAAAACCTGTACTGGCATCGGTAGCCCTGTTTTCTTTTAAGTCAGCATGGGGTGACTTTCAAGGACCGCTCTTATATTTGAGCACCCGCACGAAATATACGTTCCAGCTGGGACTGCAAGTATTCAAAGGGCAAGGTTATACCGAATGGAACTACCTGATGGCAGTATCTTTGTTATCTATGATCCCGAGTCTGACCTTGTTCTTCTTATTCCAAAACTACTTTATTCAGGGTGTGAATACTTCAGGAGCGATCAAAGCATGATATCCGTTTGAAATGACAGAAACAGAACAGAAGCAAAAAGAAAGAGAATAGTTCGATGAAAGATAAGAAATTGAGTATGATCGGCCATGCCCATTTAGACTCTGTATGGCTGTGGAACTGGCAGGAAGGTTTTCAGGAAGCAAAAGCAACACTTCGCTCGGCGCTTGATCGCATGAAAGAAGATGAAAATTTTATATTTACCTGCAGTTCTGCGGCTCACTTTTCATGGATAGAGCGCAATGCGCCGGCCATGTTTGAAGAAATCAGAACACGCGTGAAAGAAGGACGTCTTGAAATTGTCGGCGGCTGGTGGGTGGAAGCAGACTGCAACATTCCGTCGGGCGAATCCTTTGTTCGGCAGGGACTTTACGGTCAGCGTTATTTCCTGGAAAAATTCGGCAAAATCGCCAAAAGCGGTTTTAATGCAGACAGCTTCGGGCATAACGGAAATCTGCCGCAGATTTTAAGAAAAAGCGGTTTGGAAAATTATGTTTTTATGCGGCCGATGCCGCTTGAAAAAAGTTTGCCCGGCCGTATTTTCCGCTGGCAGTCGGCAGATGGTTCAGAGGTTTTAGCATATCGTATTCCTTATGAATATTTATCTTGGGGCAAAGATCTTGATCGATATGCAAAACGTCTTTTAACCGAACTTGAAGACGGTGAAGATCAGCTCATGATGTTCTACGGAGTAGGCAATCACGGAGGGGGGCCGACTAAGGAGAATATCAGAAGTATTTATCGTCTGAATGATGACCCGGATTATCCGCGTATGGAAATGGAGAGTACAGAAGACTTTTTTCAGGCAATACGTGAAAACAATAAGGAGTATCCGGTATACATCGGGGATCTGCAGCATCATGCGAGCGGTTGTTACAGTGTACATTCATCCATAAAGAAGCAGAATCGTCAGGCGGAAACGCTGCTGCAGACAGCCGAAACATGGAGTTCTGTTGCGCAGAGCCTGGAGAAGCAGGCATATCCGAATAATTTCAAAGAAGCTTGGCAAGGTATTTTATTTAATCAATTCCATGATATTATGGCCGGAACAAGTATCCGCTCTGCTTATGATGATGCTTCTTATCTTTTCGGCAGAGCAATGGCTGCAGGACAGGAAAATCTAAATTATGCTCTCCAGGCATTATCTTGGGATATTGACATAAAACACGAAGATAAGAGACTTCCGATCGTTGTTTTTAATCCTCATACGTGGGCCGGAAAGATGCTTGCCGAACTTCAGGTGAACAGCCTGAGCAATGATAATTTCCGGCTTGAAGACAGTTCGGGGCGAGAGATTCCGGCGCAGCGTATTCAATCTGAAGCT
>CALLQJ010000316.1 GCA_938014865.1 uncultured Fastidiosipila sp. | reverse complement strand
GTATCAATGAGATAAAAATTCAAAAGAAAACCCTGGTCTTTATACGGTCGGGAAAGTCGGAGCAGGATGAAGAAAAGCGCCTGGTCGGCAAGTCCGACAGCAAGCTCAGTGAAGAAGGCAGAAAGGGACTGAGTCTCCTTGCGGCTGACGGGCGTTATCCGGAAACGGACCGCTATTATACCTCGGGCCTGGTCCGGGCGCGCGAAAGCTTATCCGTTCTCTTTCCCGAAGCGGAAAACAAGCTGGAAAAAACGGCCTTCAACGAGGCGGATCTGGGGCCTTTGGAAGCGGCCGAGCGCGAGGATCCGGAAACCCGGGAAATGATCCGGGCCTGGTATGAGGGCAAGGCGCTTGACCCCGCGATCGAAAGCCGAAAGGCGCTTCTGGAACGGGCGAACGATGCGGTGAAGGAACTTTTGGATGAACTCGAACGCCTGAGCCTCACCGGAGCGAGCATCATTACGCATCAGCTTCTGATGAAGGTCTATTATGACAGCCTGGCGAACAAGCCTTTAAACGATACGCTCTATTTCTGCCACGGCGGAGGCTTCAAGGCGGAATATCGCCGGATCGGCCGCAAGTGGAAGCCGGCCAAGCTGGAACTGCTGCCGGACAGCCTGTCGGAAAATGAATCCGAATGCCGTGAGAAAATGCGCCGGCGGCGCGAAGCGGCGGAGCGAAAGGCCGCGGAAAAGAACGGCGGAGAAGAAGCTGCAGAGGAGACAAGAGCAGAAAGAACAGAAACGGCCGAAGAAAAGGAAGCCGCTTCTGAAAATGCGGATTCGGAAAGTCAAGAGTAATCTTTTTTGATTAGGTGTCATTCTTTTATATTTAGGAAAAACGCATAAAAATCACCGTTTTTCCTTGAACAATTCGTCAACTAAAGCCCGGAAAGTTTATGCACTCTGTGTCGGCATTCTTCTGGGCTATTTTCTTCTGCTGTTTTATAATTTTTATAAGGGCAAAAAACTGTTCATATGACGGAGGACAAAAAATTCAGTCGGCCGTTTTAAAAAAGAAAACAGAAAGAAAAAATATCAAAGAAGGAGCACGATAAGATGTTATATCCTAAAGTTGGTATCAGACCGATTATCGACGGACGCTGGGGAGGCGTCAGAGAAAGTCTGGAAAAACAGACGATGACCATGGCGGAAAATGCCGCTAAGCTCATCAGCGAAAATCTGCGCTATCCCGACGGCGAGCCGGTGCAGTGTGTCGTTTCCGACACGACGATCGGCGGCGGGGCGGAAGCAGCAGCCTGCGCCGAACAGTTTTCAAGCGAAAATGTCGTAGCCACCTTGTCCGTGACCCCGTGCTGGTGCTATGGAACGGAAACCTTCGACATGGACCCGCTCACGATCAAGGCGGTGTGGGGCTTTGACGGGACGGAACGGCCCGGTGCGGTGGATCCGGCCGCGGTGATGGCCGCCCATGCCCAGCGCAATCTGCCGGCTTTCTCGATTTACGGCCATGATGTGCAGGACGCCGATGACACGACGATCCCCGACGATGTCGCCGAGAAGATCCTGCGTTTTGCCCGTGCGGCCGTCGCAGTCGGCTGGATGAGAAACAAAGCCTACGTCAATATCGGCGGTGTCACCATGGGGATTGCGGGAAGCTTCTGCGACGCGGATGTTTTCCAGGATTACTTCGGCATAAGAGCAGAGTGGCTCAGCATGGTGGAAGTGGCCCGCCGTGTCAAGCTGGGCATTTACGATCATGAAGAATACGAGAAGGCGCTGGCCTGGGTCAAGGAAAACTGCAAAGAAGGCTTTGACGTCAATGAAGGCAAGGATCTTCCGGAGATTATCCGCAAGTCGAAAGTGGTTCCGCCCGAAAAAGACTGGGAATTCATCGTCAAGATGACCCTGGCGGTCCGGGATATTCTCTACGGCAACGAGAAACTCGACGAGATGGGCTGGCATGAAGAGGCCCTCGGCAAGAATGCCGTGGCCGGCGGTTTCCAGGGACAGCGTCAGTGGACGGACTGGCTGCCGAATGCCGACTTTACCGAAGCTATTATGGCCTCGACCTTTGACTGGAACGGCCCGAAGATGCCGACCGCTTTTGCAACCGAAAATGATACCTGCAACGGTGTCGCCATGCTTCTGGGAAGCCTCATCTCGCATACGGCCCCCTGCTTCCACGACGTCAGAACCTACTGGAGTCCGGATGCGGTTGAAAGAGTAACGGGGTATACGCCCGAAGGCTATGCGGAAAACGGCTTTATCCACCTGATTAACTCCGGGGCAACGGCCCTCGACGGAACCGGTGCTTCGACCAATGAAGAAGGCGAGCACGTCATGAAGCCGTTCTGGGAGATGAAGGATCAGGATATCAAGGCCTGTCTTGAGGCCACCGACTGGTGCCGCGCTAACTATGAATATTTCCGCGGCGGCGGTTTCTCCTCTCACTTCAAATGTGATGCCGAGATGCCCGTGACCATGCTCCGCTTCAATATCGTGCGGGGAATCGGACCGGTACTGCAGATTGCCGAAGGCAATACCGTGGTTCTTCCGGAAGAGGTCCATAAGACGCTTGACCTGCGTACGGACAGAACCTGGCCGACCACCTGGTTTGCGCCGCGTCTTACCGGCGAGGGTGCGTTCAAGGATGTTTACAGCGTAATGGCCAATTGGGGCGCCAACCACGGCGTGACCGTCTACGGCCATGTCGGTGCAGACCTTATTACGCTGGCTTCGATGCTG
>CALLQJ010000315.1 GCA_938014865.1 uncultured Fastidiosipila sp. | reverse complement strand
TCAAAAAACTGCTGGAACAGCTCAGCCGCGGAGGTTATGTCAGGGTGCGTATTGACGGCGAGATGCGCGAGCTCGATGAAGAGATTGATTTGGACGGCCGGCGCAAGCACAGCATAGATGTGGTGATTGACCGCCTGGTTATCCGTGAAGGCATCCGCTCCAGACTCAGTGATTCCGTGGAAACGGCTTTGGAGCTGGCGGACAATCGTTTCGTGCGCATTGAATTTCAGCTCCGGATAGGAGAGGACGAGGAAGGCAATATTATCCGGGAACACAAAGAAGAGATTTTTTCGGAGAATTTTGCCTGTCCCGAATGCAATATCAGCATCGGGGAAATTTCCCCCCGGATGTTTTCTTTCAATAATCCGCAAGGTGCCTGTCCGGTCTGTACCGGCCTCGGCGCTTTTCGGCACATTGATCCGGAGCTGGTGGTGGATGACAAAGACTTAAGTCTTAATGAAGGGGCGATTACGGCGGGCGGCTGGCGTTTTGCCGAGCCGAAAAGCTGGGCCCGTTCATTTATCGAAGCGCTGGTCAAGCGTTATAAATTCAGTCTGGACACACCGTGGAAGGATTTGGATGAAAAGATTAAAAAGATTATTCTCTACGGGAATGACGGCGAGAAACTGAAAGTAGACACCAGCAATTCCCGCTATAACCGCGGGCAGGATTACAGAAGTGCCTGGGAAGGTGTTATTCCCAGCATGATGCGACGTTATAACGAAACATCCAATGAAGATATGCGCTCATATTATGAAGCCTATATGGATGAGACTTTATGCGAAGCCTGCCACGGAGCCCGCCTGAACCCGGAAAGTCTGGCGGTGACCTACGGCGAAAAGAATATCTATGAATTGTGTTCGCTGCCGATTCGGGAGTGCAAGGACTATATCAACGCGCAGCTGCCGCATCTGGCGCCTCAGAAAAAAGAAGTCGCTGAGCGTATTGTGCGGGAATTGGATGCGCGCCTGCAGTTTCTGATTGATGTCGGCTTGGATTATATGACCTTGTCCCGGCCTTCCGCTACACTCTCGGGAGGCGAGGCGCAGCGCATACGCCTGGCGACGCAGATCGGATCCGGTTTGATGGGTGTATTATATATCTTAGATGAGCCGTCTATCGGCCTGCACCAGCGCGATAACCGCCGCCTTTTGAATACCCTGGAAAATCTGCGGGATCTGGGCAATACCGTTTTGGTGGTAGAGCATGATGAAGAAACCATGTTCGCGGCAGATCACATTGTCGATATCGGTCCCGGAGCCGGCGAGCTCGGCGGAAGGGTCGTGGCGCAGGGGACGGCCGAAGAAATTATGGCGTGTCCCGAATCGATCACCGGGCAGTATCTCAGCGGTGCCAAAAGCATTCCGATTCCCAAGGAGCGCCGCAGCGGCAACGGCCATTGGCTCAGGGTCCGCGGGGCGGAAGAAAATAACCTT
>CALLQJ010000314.1 GCA_938014865.1 uncultured Fastidiosipila sp. | reverse complement strand
TGAATTCTCCCGCGACCGGGTGGTCTGGGATGTCGGACACCAACGCTATGCCTATAAAATCCTGACCGGCAGACGCGAGGCGTTCTCTACCCTCCGCCGCTGGCAGGGTCTGTCCGGATTTCCCAAGCGGGAAGAAAGTCCTTATGATGCCTTCAATACCGGGCACAGCTCGACCTCTATTTCCGCGGCCTTAGGCCTTTTGCGCGGGGCCCGGCAGTCCGGCGAAGAGCGCAAGGTGATTGCCGTCATCGGAGACGGGGCCATGACCGGGGGCATGGCGTATGAAGCGTTAAATGATGCCGGCTGCGGGGATGAAAATCTCATTGTGATCCTGAACGACAATCAGATGAGCATCTCAGATAATGTGGGGGCATTTGCCGCGCATTTAAATAAGCTCAGAACCTCCCGGAAATACCGTCACTTCAAGGGCCGGATGGAAAGATTCTGCCTGCATATCCCGGTGATCGGCGAGGCGCTGGCGGACGGGCTGAGCCGGATGAAAGATTTTTTCCGGAATATCTTTCTGCACGAAATGAATGCCATGCCCGAGGCGCTGGGCTTTCGCTATTACGGACCTTTTGACGGGCATAACCGCATCATGCTGGAACAGGCCTTTGAGGCTGCCGCGGAAGTCGACGGGCCGGTGCTCGTGCACGTTTGCACCTGCAAGGGCTACGGTTATATTCCGGCTGAAAATTCGCCGGAAAACTACCACGGCGTGGCCCCTTTTGAGGTGGAGACGGGCATCCCGGAGCTGCCGGAACCGGACTATCCGACCGACAGCACGGAACGTTTTGAGCATACGCTCGACCGCTGCAAGAACTTTTCCGAAAGCTTCGGCACCTCACTGCAGTTTTATGCACTCCGAAATGATAAAGTCACCGGCATCTGCGCCGCCATGGCCGGCGGCACCGGCATGGAAGGCTTTGCCGAATTGTTTCCGAAGCGTTTTTACGATGTCGGGATTGCCGAGCAGCATGCCGTGACCTTGGCCTGCGGGATGGCGGCCGCCGGCATCCGCCCGGTTGTGGCCTTGTATTCCACCTTTTTGCAGCGAGCCCTCGACCAGGTGCAGCATGATGCCGTTCTGCAGAAGCTGCCGGTTATCATTTGCCTGGACCGCGCCGGCATTGTCGGCGAGG
>CALLQJ010000313.1 GCA_938014865.1 uncultured Fastidiosipila sp. | reverse complement strand
AAAACGTTTGCAATTTTGCATAGAACTCTCCTTCGTTATATCGTTATTTTTGAGTATAACACAGAAAGCCGGCGGGGAATCCGCTTCAGCCTGCAAATTCATTTAGAAACTATGCTCAAAACAAACAAAAATAAGCGGTTTTCTCCTGTGCATCTGCCGGTTTAGGCTTTTGGGGACTGAAAATCCTTATTTCTCAGCACTTTTCTCCCCTCTTATCGGGACTGCAAGCCTTTGCAAAATTTGCATAAAAACGGCCCGAATCCGGGGGATTCGGGCTTTTATTTCGTATACTATGAAAATTTGCAGGAATTTGCAGTTTTATTCGGCAAGCAGAATAAGTTCTGCCGGCAGCATTCCGGAGGCAAACGCCCTCAGCTTGATCCGGCCTTTCCGCCCGCTGTCAAAGCAAATTCCCAATGCCTCAGAAGCGTTTTTTCCTTCGTCCTCATCGCGCGCTCCTTAATATTGATTAAAGATTTTTTCTTTTACTGATCGCCGAGATAGAATTCTTCGGATTGAATAATATTTGTGGTAAAACGGGCCATGACATCCCCGTAAAGCGAGAGCATGCGGCGGGCAAATTCCGCGGCACTGAAGTGCTCCGCCTGCTTGAGGGCTCCCTTCTGAAGGCTGCGGTAAAATCTCTTGTCGCCCAGGCATTTTTTTACCGCCTTCACATAATCCGCTTCATCATCGTACATGAAGCCGTTTTCGCCTTCGGAAATCACATGATCCAGACAGGGGTCGCGCCGGGCGATGACGGGCAGCCCCGCCGCCATCGATTCAATATAGGTCAGCCCTTGGGTCTCGGACTGCGAGGCCGAAACGAAAAGATCACCGATCTGATAATAAAGACCGATCTCATCCCAGGGCCGGGCCCCGGCAAAAATCACCTGATCCGAAAGCTTCAGCTCGGCCGCCAAGGCCTTGTATTCTTCAAGCTCCGGTCCGTTGCCGATAAAGACCAGCTTAAGATTTTTGTCCTGCCGCAGCAGCCCCGCCGAATAACGGATCACTTCATCCAGGCTTTTCTCTTCCGATACCCGTCCGATGTTTAAGAGGACCCGGTCCTCGGGCAAGAGGCCGATGCACTTGCGTTCCCTGGTAATATCTGCCCGGCGGTAGATCTTCGGATTAAAACGGTCGATT
>CALLQJ010000312.1 GCA_938014865.1 uncultured Fastidiosipila sp. | reverse complement strand
CTTTGAGGCACTCTCCGACCACATGCGGCGCCTGGTAAAAGCCCTGCGCCATCTGCCGCGTAAAGCCCAGACTCGGTCCTATTTCGGATCCGACCCCCGGTGCGTGCAGGCGTTCTGCCGCCTGTTCCACCAGATCGGCCCGTCCGGCCACGTAACCGCCGCTTTGCGCGATTCCGCCGCCCGGATTCTTGATTAAAGAACCGGCCATAAGATCACAGCCGACCTCCGTCGGCTCTTTGTTTTCAACGAATTCACCATAACAATTATCACAGCAGATCACAAGATCCGGCTTGACGCGGCGGACGGTTTTGACAATCTTTTCAATCGTCTCAATCGTCAGTGCCGGCCGGTCAATATAACCGCGCGAACGCTGTATCCAGACCATCTTGGTTTCGGGCCGTATCGCCTTTTCCAGGGCCTCGAAATCGACCGTGCCGTCTGCTTTGAGCGCCACCTCGCGGCAGCTGATGCCGAAGTCTTTTAAGCTCCCCGCATCCCGTGTATCCGATTCCCGGCCGATCACCGGCTGCAGGGTATCATAGAGCTCTCCGGCTGCCGAAAGGAGCTCATCGCCGGGCCGCAGGACGCCGTAAAGGCACAAGGCCAGGGCATGCGTTCCCGAGGATATCTGCCAGCGCACCAAGGCATCCTCGGCGCCGAAAGCCAGCGCATAGGCTTTTTCCAGACGTTCCCGGCCCCTGTCATCGTAACCGTAGCCGGAGCTGCCGCCGAAATCACTTTCAGCCAGCCCGGCCTCCTGCATGGCCGCCAGGACTTTCAGCTGATTAAAGGCCCTGATCTCATCGATTGCTTTAAAACGCTCCGAAAGTTCCGCTTCTTTTGCCGCGGCCGCTTCGGCGGTCGCCTCGGAAATCCCCCAGCGTGTATAAAATTGACTAAAATCCATTTTTTATCGTTTCCCTTAATATTAATGCGTATATTTTCGCACGCCTTCTATTATACCCGTTTTTTTACGCTTATCGCTTGACTTTATGTCGCCGCTTGTCCTATAATCTGCTTTGTCGCTTAAGAGCGCCGCGCATGCGGTCGTGGTGGAATTGGCAGACACGTAGCGTTGAGGTCGCTATGAGGTTAAACTCATGCAGGTTCAAGCCCTGTCGACCGCACCAGTAAACTCCCTGCAGCAGGGAGTTTTCTTTTTGCCCGAAAAAAGGAGCTGACGGCAGATCGGCCGGCAGCCCTTTTATATTCTTTTCTTTTAAAATTCTTCCGCTCCCTTAAAGATCCGAAATCTTTTTAAACGGCCGCGAAATCGCTTATGCATCTCCCTACGCTTCTTCATCTCCGAAGTAGATGCCCAGATCCCGGGTTGAACGCACCAGATCGCAGTCCGGCGGTACGGTTTTAAGCTTGCCCGCCACTTCTTCCAAGGGGGTGACGCCCATTTTCCCGTCTACCATGGAAATCATATAGCCGTATTTTTCCTGCATAATCAGTTCAGCCGCCCGGACCCCGCAGCGGGTGGCAAAGACGCGGTCATAAGGACAAGGTGAACCGCCGCGCTGATAATGCCCGGGGACGGTCACGCGGATTTCCTGGTTCATGATCTGTTTCAGTTCCGCTTCAAGCTTATAGGCCACCGAAGGATAATGCATCTCCGCCCGGCTCTGCTTGAAGTCCTTCTTGCTCATCGCCGCTTCCTCTTGGCTCATGGCCCCTTCCGCCATGGCAATGATCGAGAAACGCTTGCCTTCATTGACCCGCTTGAGCAAGGCTCTCCGTACAGCCTGTAAATTATAGGGAATTTCCGGCAGAAGAATGATATCTGCCCCGCCCGCTACTCCGGCATGCAGGGTCAGCCAGCCGGCTTTGTGCCCCATCAGCTCAATAATAAAGATTCTTCCGTGGGAGGTCGCCGTCGTATGGATGCCGTCAATCACCTCGGTGGCAATATTGACCGCACTCTGAAAACCGAAGGTCATGTCCGTGCCCCAAAGGTCATTGTCGATAGTCTTCGGCAGGGTAACGACATTCAGCCCTTCCTCCCGCAGGCGGTTCGCCGACTTATGGGATCCGTTGCCGCCTAAGACCACCAGGCAGTCGAGCGCCTGTTCCTGATAATGCCGGACCATAGCTTCCGCCCGGGTCTCATTGCTCATCGGATCCGCCCGGTCATCAATCTCCTTGAAAGGCTGCCGGGAGGTTCCCAGGATGGTGCCGCCGACTGTTAAAATGCCCGAGAAATCCCCGGGTGCCATCAGGCGGTAATTGCCTTCAATTAAGCCTTTGAAGCCATCCAGATAACCGTAAATCTCGACGTCCTTCACA
>CALLQJ010000311.1 GCA_938014865.1 uncultured Fastidiosipila sp. | reverse complement strand
TCTTCGGGCGCTGCCCGGCGGGGAAGTCTGGACGCCTTCAGATTTCAGAGACGTTTACGATATGATGGGAGAAGCCTTGAAAAAGGACGAGGGTCCGATTTTTATCCGCTATCCGAAAGGCGCGCCGCTTTTCAGCAATCCGGACCGTTATGCCATCCGCGCGCTGATGAAAGAGACGGGAGAGGATAAGAAGGCGCCGCAGGACGCACGTCTGATCCGCCGCGGAGCTGACCTGACGATCATCGGCTGGGGCTATACCGCGGGGCTGGCGTACCGGGCCGCAGAAGCACTGGCGGAAGACGGCATCGAAGCGGGGGTACTGGATTTAAGAAAAATTAAACCCCTGGACTTTGATGCCATAAAAGAGAGGGCGCATGCGCCGCTTCTGATTGTGGAAGAAGCGGTTTACCCGGGCAGTGTTGCCGAAGCCTGCGCCGCTTATCTTTACGAAGCAAAAATCAGCGTGCCCTTTGCTTCCGTACATATTAAAAATGAAGCGGTCACCCAGGGCAATCGCCGGATTGTCCTCGAGCACTACGGAATCTGCACGGCGCATGTAATTGCGGAAGCAAAGGCCCTGCTGGGGCAAAAGGAGGATGCGTGATGCGTTTCGGTATTGTATCTGACCGTTATAAAGATCCGGATTTCTCGGTTCTGCAGCTGATAAGCCGAAAACTTAAGGCACTGGGCGCCGATGTTGTCTTCCCCGACTGCAGAGGAACGAAAGACTGTCCGGGCGGCAGCGAGGCGTCCTGGGACGGCGTGGATCTGGCCCTTTCGATCGGCGGCGACGGTACTTTTTTATATACCTGTCATGAGGTGTATAAAAAACAGATTCCCCTGATCGGCGTGAACCTGGGGCAGATGGGCTTTATGACCGAGATCGAAGCCGAAGACATTATGCCGGCCTTGGAGCGGCTCGCGGCAGGCGATTACAGAATCCGCAAACGCCTGATGCTCGATGTCCGCGTTTATGATAAAAAAGGTAATATTAGATTAAAAAGCTTTGCCTTAAACGACGCGGTTTTATACCGCGGCGCGATCAGCAGGATTATTCCTTGCACCTTTACGCTCAATGGCACTAAGATAGAGACTATACCCAGCGACGGTCTGATCGTAGCGGGGCCCACCGGTTCAACGGGCTATGCTTTAGCCTGCGGCGGTCCGATAGTAGATCCCGATCTGGATCTTATGCTTTTGACGCCGATCAGCCCGCACACACTGCACAATCGCAGTTATGTCATCGAACCGAACAGTTTAGTAGAAATCGGGATAGAAGAAGGTTATCCTTTCAGGCCCGTACTGAGCATTGACGGACAGTCACAGCTTGAAGTGGGAGCAGAAGATCGCGTCATCATACGGAAGGCGGATTTGCCGATGTATCTGGCCAATCTTGAAGATCTGCAGTTCTTCAAACGTCTGCCCGATAAAATCAACGCAAGGGGGAAAGCCAGGTGAGAGTCAGCAAGCAGGACAGACACAGAAAAATACTTGAACTAATTGCTAAAGAGGAGATCGCGACACAGGATGAACTGGTCAAACGGCTCAAAGAAGAAAATCTGAGCATCACCCAGGCGACGGTTTCCCGGGATATAAAAGAACTGAATATTATTAAAGCCAATACGACCAACGGCCGGCAGAAATTTGTGGCCATGAAAACCATGAATGACCCGGGCACGGACCGGCTTCTGAAGGTGTTCGGTGAAGCCGTGCTGAGCAGTGTGATCAGCGGCAATCTTATTGTGGTGCATACCTTGCCGGGCATGGCGCCCGCTTGTGCCTCAGCCATTGATGCGATCAATATCTCCGCCGTCGCCGGCACGATTGCGGGCGATGATACGATTTTCATTGCGGCCAAACAGGACACGGATATGAAGGCTCTTGAAGAACAGCTTATGCAGTTTGCGGCGATCGGCAGGCGCGATTGATATGCTCTGGCGTCTTTCGATTGATAAGCTGGCGCTGATTGAAAAGGCGGATCTGGAATTTTCCGAAGGCTTTGCCGTCATCAGCGGGGAAACGGGGGCCGGCAAATCGCTGCTCTTAGGGGCCATCGCTGCCATCAGCGGAGCCTATGTGACCAAAGATCTTATTCGCAGCGGCGCGGATACCGCGCTGGCGGAGGGGGTCTTTATTGATGTGAAGCAGTATTTTGCGGAGGACGAGGAAGTCCTGTCCTATTTTGACGAAGAAGATGAACTGATCCTTTCCCGGGAGATCCGCCGGAACGGGCGCAATCTCTGCCGGGTGAACGGGCGCATGGTATCAATGGCCTTTTTGCGCCGGATCGGCGATCGTCTGGTGGATATACACGGCCAAAATGACCGGCAGCAGATTTTCCGCGCGGAGCGGCATTTAGCCATTTTAGACCGTTTCGGCGGCAAAGCGCTTCAGGAGGCAAAAAATGCCTATCGCAAGGCGTATAAAGCGGCCTGCGAACTGGCCAAAAAGGAAAAAGAACTCTTAGCTGATCCGGAAGAACGCGAGCTGCTCTGTGACCGGCTTCGCTATCAGATTCATGAAATCAGGGTCATCGATCCGCAGGAAGATGAAGACCTTATTCTGGCCGAACGGCGCAATCTTCTGGCCAATCAGGAAAAACTGAAAAAAGGCCTGGCCGCTGCCTTGCATTATTTGAGCAATGACGATGATAATGTCCCGTCGGCAGCAGAAAGTCTGGCCCTGGCCTATGATGAGCTCTATAAGCTTTCCCCGTATTCGGAAAAAATCAGAGCACTCAGTGAAGAGATCGACCGGGCAAGTGAAGTGGTCCATGACAGTGTTTCCGCTTTATATACTCTGACGGAAAGCATGGACGATGACGGGGGTGAACTGGAGAAGACAGACCGGCGCCTGGATCAGATTACCCGGCTCAAACGCAAATACGGCGGGGATATTGCTGCCGTAAGGGCTTTTGCAGAAAAGGCGGAGCAGCGTCTGGAAGCTATTTTGAAAGCGGCCGAATCGGCCGATGCATTAAAAGAAAAAAGACGCCGGGTGAATCAAGTGCTTCAGGAACGAGGGCTGGCGCTTCGTGAAGAACGCCGGAAGGCGGCGGAGGTGCTCAGCAAGGCCATCGGAAAAGAGCTGGCGGAGCTCGGCATGGAGCAGGCGGAGTTTCGTGTGCATTTTAAGGAAAAAGCACTGTCCCAAGCGGGTCCGGAGGGACTGGAGCAATGCGAATTTCTGCTTTCCGCAAACCGGGGAGAGGCGCTGAAGCCTCTGGCGCAGACGGCATCGGGCGGCGAGGCCTCACGTATCATGCTGGCGATCAAAGTGATTCTGGCGGAGGCGGATAATACCCCGCTCTTGATTTTTGATGAAATTGATGCGGGCATCAGCGGCAAAACCTCGGCTGTTGTTGCGGCCAAGCTCAAGCGTTTGTCGCAGTCGCATCAGATTATATGCGTGAGTCATCAGGCGCAGATTGCAGCGAAGGCGGATACACAGTTCCTGATTTACAAGGAAAGCGATGAGGAACGGACAAGAACCTATATTCGTCCGCTCAATGCGGAAGAGCGCGTATCGGAGATTGCCCGTCTGCTCAGCGGCAATAAAGACGATGCCGGCAGCAGGGCTCTGGCTGAACGGCTTCTTACAGAATTGTAAGTTTAAATTTATTACACTCCCGCTTACACTGTAAGCAGCGGCCGCGGCAGCTGCCGAAAAGTGAAGAACGGAGTAAGTATGCATATTTTGCTGGTAGAAGATGATCCATCCATTGTTGAGCACCTCACTGCCTATCTGCAGGATGAAGGCTATGAGCTGAGCAGCTGTGCCGGACAAAAGGAAGCACTCAGTCTGCTTGAAGAAGGCGGCATCGATCTGGTGCTTTTGGATATAGCACTCGAGGACGGCAACGGCTTCGCCCTTTGTGCGGCCATTAAACAGGCGAGTGATCTGCCGGTCATTTTTCTTACGGCTTCCGGTGACGAATACAGCACGGTGGCAGGACTTGAACTCGGCGCCGATGATTATATCGCCAAGCCGTTTCGTCCGCGTGAGCTTTTGTCGAGAATAAAGAATGCCCTGCGCCGCAGCGGAAAGCAGGAAAAGGTCCGGCTGGGCAATGTCACGGCCGATACCGCGAAGGCAAGTGTTTTTAAAAACGGAGAAGAGATCTTCCTTTCGGCTATGGAGTACCGGCTGCTTCTGATATTTATTAACAATCGCGGACAGCTGCTGAGCCGGGATAAGCTTCGGGACGAACTCTGGCCGGCTGCGGGAGAATATGTAACAGATAATACGCTGAGTGTTTATATTAAAAGGCTGCGCGATAAGATTGAAGATGATCCGCAGCATCCTAAGATCATTAAGACCTTGCGCGGACTGGGCTATATGGTGGAATAATGGACGGGAAGAGGCAGAAAAACAGCGTTCATATTGCCTTGGTTCTGCAGATTCTGACCCTGCTTTCGAGTCTTCTTTTTGCGCTTCTTAAGCAAAGAGATACCTTCTTCCTGCTTTTGATTCCGAGTGTCATTTATATTCTTATTTTTCATCTGGAAGCTTTTTACAGAAAACGCAAAATCCTTGAACTGGCTGAAATTTCCGAGCGTATTCTGTACAGCGGGGAACGGCTCTCCGTGGCGGAGTACCGGGAAGGGGAAATCGCAATTCTGGCCGCCGAGATCGAAAAACTTTTGATCCGTCTTTTTGAGCAAAGTGAGCAATTGAAAAAAGACAAGCTTTTCTTATCGTCATCCCTTGCCGATATTTCCCATCAGCTCAAAACGCCCTTGACCTCCGTTCAGCTGCTGCTTGAAAAGCTCCGGAACGGGGCGGACGATGAAGCAGAAAGACGCCGCATCATTTCCGAGATTTATTTTCTGCTTGAACAAATTACCCGGCTGGTCGATGCTCTTTTAAAAATATCGCAGATCGATGCCGGCAGCATCCGTTTCCGAAAGGAAAGAGTCAGTCTGGAAAAGCTGGTCAAAAAAAGCCTCAGCCCGCTCGCAGTCCGTCTGGATTTAAGAAATATCCGCACGTGTATTCATCTTCAGGGGTTTTGCGAAGCGGATCCTGTCTGGACGGCCGAAGCCTTGAGCAATGTGCTGAAAAACTGTGCGGAACACACGCCCGACGGGGGCAGGCTTGAAATAAGCGGCGAAGAAAATCCGCTTTACTCTGAAATCATTATTAAAGACAGCGGCCGGGGGATTGCGCCCGAAGATCTGCCGCATATTTTCGAACGTTTTTATAAAGGAAAAAATGCCTCGCCGTACAGCATCGGCATCGGGCTGGCTCTGGCCCCCAGGATCATGACGGCACAGGACGGGACGATTACAGCGGAAAATCAGCCGGACGGCGGGGCGGTCTTTACGTTGCGCTTTTATAAATCCGTAATTTAAAGCGGCATTTTCTTGTGAGGAGATCCGGGAAGCTGCGGGATTGCCGGTATTTCAGGCCGGGCTTTGCCTTTCTTACAATACTGTCACTTTGCCGCAAGCTCAGCGAAGGATTCTGTTTGTACACTGAAATCAGCATAAAAAGAAGAGGGACGTTTATGGAAATTCTCAGAACAGAGCACTTAAGCAAAGTGTACAAACAAGGCGAGAACGAAATCCGGGCGCTTGACGATGTCTCGTTCAGCGTAGAAAACGGCGAATTTCTGGCCGTCATCGGAGCGTCGGGATCGGGAAAATCGACCTTGCTGCATATTTTAGGCGCGGTGGACAAGCCGAGCAGCGGCCGCGTTTATGTGAACGGAGAAGATGTTTTTTCTCAGAATGAAGAACAGCTGGCGGTTTTCCGCAGACGGCAGGTGGGACTGATTTATCAGTTTTTCAATTTAATTCCGGTGCTCAATGTCCGGGAGAACATGGCGCTGCCGGCGTTGCTGGATAAGCGTAAGGTTAATGAAGAACGGCTTGATGAGCTGCTTCATGTTCTGAATCTTGAAGACCGGGCCGGCCATCTGCCGGATCAGCTTTCGGGCGGACAGCAGCAGCGCGTGTCGATCGGAAGAGCACTGATGAACGCACCGGCCCTGGTGCTGGCGGATGAACCGACCGGCAATCTGGACAGCCGGAATTCACAGGAAGTCATCCAATTATTAAAAGAGTCAAACCGCCGCTACGGGCAGACGCTTATTGTCATCACGCATGATGAAGAGATCGCCCTGCAGGCCGATCGCATTATCTCGCTTGAAGACGGACGCATTGTGAAAGATGAGAGGCTGAGAAAATGAATATTTTAAAGAAACTCAGTGTCCGTCAGATCAAACTCAATAAAAACCGAAGCATTGCCGCCTTGCTCGGCATCATACTGTCGGCCGCCATGATTACGGCGGTCCTGAGCATGCTCTTTTCCTCGTACCGCTATCTTTATAATGTTACGGCCGAAGAAAACGGCAATTGGCATCTTTTCATGCAGCATGTCTCGGATGAGGGACTGCAGGAAATTAAAGAGGACCCTCTGTTTTCCGAAGCAGCCTGTATTGATGCACAAGGCTACAGTCGTCTTGAGGATATCGAGAATGAAGATAAACCGTATCTTTACCTGATAGACTGTGATGAGAAGTGCTATGAGATGCAGCAACTGCGGCTTGTAGAGGGGCATTTCCCGGCTGCAGAAGGAGAAATCGCCCTGCCGCAGAACTTTTACACGGACGATAATCAACCTTGGAAGATCGGAGAGAAACGCCGGCTGGAAATTTCCGTCCGGGAATCCGGCGGGCAGGTACTCGATCAGAACACGCCTTATATCCGGCCGGAAGAAAACGTCTCCGGCGATCCTGAAGACGATGAAGGAGAAATTCCCGCTGAGGAGGCGGAAGTCCTCAAGCCTTTTATGAGCAAGACCTTCACGCTGACAGGGATTTACGAGGCGCCGGTGTATTTCAGGCTGGATGCTTACAACACGCCGGGCTACGCCGCCATCATTTCCCCGGAGGATGCGCAAAACAAGGATCACATGGTTTTTCTGCGCCTTCAGGAGCCCAAAGACGTCTATGAGGCCGAGGCGAAATATTCCGAATGGGCGTGTGAAGCAAACAGCGATCTGCTGATGTTTTACGGTGTCCATTCTATGGGCGGTTTCACGGCCTTTTTGATTTCGTCTGCCGCCGTGCTGCTTCTGATTATCTTTTTAGGGGCTGCCGCTTTAATCTATAATGCCTTTGCCATCTCCGTTACGGAGCGGACGAAGCAGTTCGGACTGCTGGCTTCAGCCGGAGCGTCCTCCCGGCAAATTCACAATACGGTTCTTTATGAATCCTTTATTCTGGCGCTTTTGGGCATTCCGGCGGGCATCGCAGCCGGCCTGGGCGGCATCGCTCTCACGCTTTACTTGATTCGGCGCTTTATCGGCAGGCTCACGCCCCATCAAACGGTCTTGAAATTGTACATTACCCCTTGGGTCCTCCTGCTAGCGGCCGCCCTGTCTTTGGCGGTGATCCTCATCTCCGCCCATATCCCCGCCAAGCGGGCAGGCCGGGTTATGCCGATTGAAGCGATCCGCCGGCAAAAAGACTATCATTTTAAAGACGTAAAGACGGCCGCATTTCATCAAAAGCTCTTCGGGGCGGAAGGCCTGCTCGCGGCTAAATATTTTAAGCGTTCGAGACGACGCTATTTTGCCGCCATTGCGGCACTTGCGATGGGCATCACGATCTTTGTCAGTTCAACGTATTTTACCTCAGAACTGATGAATAAGGCCGATCTGGGCTTTCGCCGGCGCGGCAGTGATCTTTTGTATCAGCCGCGTGAAGAAGAGCAGCAGAGCATCGACGCCGAAACTTTCTGTCTTAAGCTTTTGGAACTTCCTTCCGTTGAAGACGTGTCCTATGCCTGCACCGTCCGCCTGCCGCTTTTGACCGCCGCCGATGACTTGTCGGAGGATGCCTTTAATTACGAAGCGGCCCGGAAGGACAAAGACGGCAAAGCCGTAAGCTCCTGCGAGCTGATCTTTTTGCCGGAGAAAAGCTACCGTGCCTATGCCGAAGAAAGCAAGTTCAGCCGGAAAAGAGAGACATCAGAGGAACTTCCCGAAGCCATCGTGAAGAACGAAAGCCGTATCCGGGCAGGTGAAGAGGGTCATGAGCGTTTTCAGGAAATCCGTTTATTCAAAGAAAAAAGCAACACGGCAGAGATTCTGATTCCGGCAGAACGCCCCGGCATGCGTTTTCATACAATCTATCAGGATACAGACGGGATCTTCCGCATCGAATATCTCACGGACGATGCCGCGCTGAGGGATGAGGAAGACCCTGAGGCCGCAGCCTTTATTTCCGAACAAAAGCCCTTCCGCATCGTTCACAAGACCTCTGCCGGACCTTCGGAGACGGACAGCCGGATTGACTATGCCGCTGTTTTCCCGCTTTCCGACCTTCCCCGCCTTCTGCCGGGCGGCATGGACTATCCTCTGCTGAATAAAGAGTTTTATCTCTATGCGGAGGCGCATGAAAAAGCGAGGGCTGAAGTGCTTGAACTGCTTCGCGAGGAAGGACTCAAGTCGAGCGGCGTTTACGATCTTACAGCCTCTTACCAAATGCACCGGGCACGGCTCGTGACGATCCGGGTCATGGCAATAGGCTTTGTAAGCTTGATATCTCTGGTTGCCGTGGTGAATGTATTAAATACGATTACCACGAATATGAAAGTGAGAAAAAGGGATTTTGCCCTGCTGCGCAGTGCCGGCGCATCGCCTTCCGGTATCCGGCGCATGCTCTTTTATGAATGCCTGCAGTACGGCATAAGAGCGGCCGGAGCCGGCTTGGCGGCATCTCTTTTCTTTACCTTTCTGATTCATCGGAGCATTTCGAATATTTACAGCGATGCGTTCCGCTTCCCCTTCGGCTTATGGCTTGCGGCGGCTGCTTTTACCTTTGTTCTGGTGCTGCTTACCATGCTTTACGGGAGCCGGCGCCTGCGCGAGATTCCCGTTGCCGAGGCCCTGCAGACGGAGATCACTTGATTTCAGATCCTTTTGTTTGCCGAGCCGGCCGGGCGCGGGTAAAATAGCAGGCATATGTATATAGATTACACGGTGACAGAAGAAGATGAAGGGAAGACGGCCGAAGAAGTACTCAGACAGCGGCTCGGTTTTTCTTCGGCATTGTGCCGGAGACTGCGCAATGAAGGCGGCCTTACGGCCGACGGCAAGTTTCTCTTAAATAAAGAAAGCGTTGCCCGGGGGATGCACCTGGAAGTGCGGCTTCTGGCGGAGAATGAACTCGAAGGCCCCCTCGAAGCCAAAGAAGAGATCGCGATCCTGTTTGAAGATCAGTGGTATGCGGTGGTCGATAAACCCCCTTTTACACCGACCCATCCGCGTTTTGAAGGGGACAGGGGGCTGACGACGCTCTTGTCGGATAAAAGACTGCACCCCGCAAACCGCCTCGACACCGATACTTCAGGTCTGGTCATTATTGCTAAAAACGGCTATGCGCATGACCGCCTGAACAGGACCGAGATCAAAAAATACTACAAGGGCCTGGTGCACGGCATCACAAAGGAAAAAGGCACAATGCGCTATCCCATTTCGCGCATGCCCGACAGCATCATTCTGCGCCGCAGCTATCCTTCGGGCAGGCCGGCCGTTACGCATTTTGTGAGGACGGCCTGCTGGCCGAAGGCGGCGGCATCGCTTTTGACATTTCGCCTGGAAACCGGCCGGACGCATCAGATCCGCGTCCATTGTCAGGCTGCCGGACATCCTTTAGCCGGCGACACGCTTTACGGCTATGAGCAGACTTTTCACTGCCGCGCCGAAAAACGCGGACGAAACCGTGCCAATTACCTTCTGCCCGAGACCCGTTCTTTTAAAGATCCTTCCTTTTCTTCCGATTTCAAAGCCCTGGCGCTGAACCGCCTGCTCCGCAGGCAGTTTCTGCATGCGGAAAGGCTTTCTTTCGTTCACCCGATAAGCGGAGAAACGCTTGATTTATCAGCGCCTATGCCGGAGGATCTGCTTTTGGTGCTGCGGACTTTGAACCGGAAAGAAACAGCCTCGGGGCCCTTTTATTCGGCCGGATCTCTTGACGATTAAGCGCTCGCAGCAGGGCCCGTCTGAGGATTTTTCCGGCAGGCTTTCGGCTGAATCGTTTGCAAAAGCTTTTAAAATTTCATAGAATACATATTAGTATTTTCGTAAGGGCGGATTTAAGATCCGCCCCTTTGGAATACATATTTTTTAATTTGAATCTTGAAAAATGAATAGTATGGAGGTGATTACCATGATGGATATTCCATCTTTGTTAATTGGTCTGGTGATCGGCCTCGCGGGTGGTATTATTGCTGTCTTAGCTTATTACAAATTAGGCTTCAGCAAAAAGCAGAAGGCAATTGAAGATGCGGCGAAAAAGTCGCATGATGATGCCGAGCTTTTGTTGGCAAATGCAGAGAAAAACGGCGAAAGCCGCAAACGTGAACTGCTGCTGCAGGCTAAAGAAGAAATTCACAAAGCGAGAGTTGAACTTGAAAAAGATGTGCGTGACAGGCAGAGTGAGCTCGCCCGGGAGCGCAACAGAATAGACCAGAAGGAGAGTAATCTTGACCGCAGGCTTGATCAGCTCAGCAGTCAGCAAAGCGAGCTTGATAAGTCACAGAATCGTTTGAACGATAAAATTGCGAAAGCAGAAGAGATCGAACGACAGAAAGTGGCGGAGCTCGAGCAGATTTCCGGCTTGTCCGTGAGTGATGCCCGTGAGCTCGTCCTGGAATCGGCGGAGAAGACCTATCGTCATGATCTGGCCTTGCTCTTTGCCGACATGGAAGAAGAATTCAAGCAGGATGCTGACCGGCGGGCGAAAGATATTGTCGTGACATCGATCCAGCGTTATGCCTCGGATTATGTTGCGGATAATACCGTATCGGTCGTCAGCTTGCCTTCCGATGAAATGAAGGGGCGTATTATCGGCCGTGAAGGACGTAATATCAGAGCCTTTGAGACTGCAACCGGCGTCGATATGATTATCGACGATACGCCGGAAGCCGTGATTCTCTCTTGTTTCAAC
>CALLQJ010000310.1 GCA_938014865.1 uncultured Fastidiosipila sp. | reverse complement strand
CGGCAGCCCGGGCCTGGCCGGCTGGGGCATCGACCGGGTGGTCCGCCCGGAGGAGAAAATAATGCCGAAGCCCAGATAAATCATCTGCTTGTCGTTCCATTTGAAGGTCAGAAAGCCGCTCAGGAAGCGGCCGATCATGATCCCCGCAAAAAAGAGCCCGGCAAAGGCAGAGGCCGTTTCGGAGCTGATCCCCCGATTCAAAACCAGGTAGCTCGCCGCCCACAGTCCCGTGGTCTGCTCCACGGCACAGTAGCCGAAGAAAACGAGCACCACCGGCAAGACCCCCGGGATCGCCATAATTTCCCGCAGCGAAAGTGCCCGCCTTGTCCCGTCGCCTTTATCGCTGCCGTTCTTATTGCGCCGCCATAAAGGCAGGGTCAAAAATAACAGGATCGTCAAAACCACCTGAATAATCCCGATGATGCGGTAGCCGGCATTCCAGGGCTGCCCGTGCTGCAGAACATAGCCCATGACATAGGGTCCGGCCGCTGCCCCCAGCCCCCACATCGCATGCAGCCAGCTCATATGCCGGCCGGCATAATGCAGGGCCACATAATTATTCAAAGACGCATCCACACTGCCCGCTCCGAGCCCGTAGGGAACAGCCCAGAGCAGAAGCTGCCAAAACGAGCGGCTGAATGAAAAACCGAAAAGGGCCGCCGCGGTCATCAGGACACTTGCGAAGGTGATCTTTCCCGTACCGAAGCGAATGGTCAGGCGTTCACACAAAAGACTCGACACAATGGTGCCGCCCGCAATAAGCATGGAGATCGCACCTGCATAGGAAATCGGCACCTCAAACTGCGGATACATCATAGGCCAGGCCGCCCCCAATAAAGCATCCGGAAGCCCGAGGCTGATAAACGCCAGATAAATAATGATCAGCAAAAAACGGCTCATTGTTTCCTCCCCTTGTTTTCGTTCATAAAAATCTTATTTTACAAAAGCAGGGCAGGAAAACAAAGTGCCCTCCCGCAGGGAAGCCGGCGGGAGGGCCGAGCCTTTAACATCGGCTCCGGATCACGCCTTGTCTTTTTTTCGTTTTCGTTTCAAAAGGAGCAGTCCGGCGCCTGCTGCCTGACAGGACAAGGCGAGCGGCAAGGCTCGCTTCTTTTCGCCTGTCTTGGGAATTTCCTGCTTCGGACGCTCCGGAATACGTTCGTTCACGAGCTTAAGCTGCGTGACGCTGCCGTCTTCATTAACGGTAAAAGCGTGTTCTTCCGCTTTCACATAACCTTCCGGCGCCAGCGTCTCCCGCAAAATATAGCGTGCACCCGAACGCAAACCCTCCACCGTATGGCTCCTGTCTTCCTCGCTGATCCAGGAGGCCAGGAGCTTTCCGTCTTCGCTCAGGATTTCAAGATGCGCTCCGGGGATCTCCCGGCCTCCGATATCACATTTCGTGATTTCTGTTTTC
>CALLQJ010000309.1 GCA_938014865.1 uncultured Fastidiosipila sp. | reverse complement strand
GTCCGGGAGCTCGGCCATATTATTTTAAAGATTGCCGAAGCGACGAAAGATGAGGACGCTTACGGCTGCGCCAAGCTCGTGGTCTTCGCCAATGCACCCGAAGACAATCCCTTCATGGCCGGGGCTTTTCACGGGCCGGGCGAACCCGAAAAGGTGATTAATGTCGGCGTCTCCGGCCCCGGCGTGGTCCTGGCGGCCCTGCAGACCCCGCAGTGCGAGGGGGCCGATATCGGCGAAATTGCCGATGTCATTAAACGCACCGCATTTAAAATTACCCGGGCCGGTCAGCTGGTGGCCCGGGAAGCTTCCGAGAGACTGGGCGTTCCTTTCGGCATCATCGATTTGTCCCTGGCGCCGACGCCGGCGGTAGGCGATTCCATCGCCCGTATTCTTGAGGCGATGGGTCTGGAAACGACGGGAGCCTGGGGAACGACGGCCGCTCTGGCGATGATGAATGACGCCGTAAAAAAGGGCGGGACTATGGCCAGTTCCCGGGTCGGCGGCTTGTCCGGCGCCTTCATTCCGGTCAGTGAAGATGAGGGCATGATTGCGGCGGTGGAAAAGGGCTGTCTGAGTCTGGAAAAACTTGAAGCCATGACCTCGGTCTGCTCGGTCGGCATCGATATGGTTGCGGTCCCGGGCGATACGCCGGCGGCCGTTCTTTCGGGGATGATTGCCGATGAAGCGGCGATCGGCATTTTCAATAACAAAACGACGGCGGTCCGGGTGATTCCGGTCCCCGGCAAAACGGTCGGCGACAAGGTCCGCTACGGCGGTCTCTGGGGCGAAGCGCCGATTATGCGGGTCAATACCGCGGCGCCTGATGTCTTCGTGAACCGCGGCGGGCATATTCCGGCGCCGATCCACAGCTTCAAGAGCTGAGCGCCCGGTGTTTGCGGCCGCTTAAAGGCCGCGGAAAAGAAGAGAAGAGCAGAAAGAAAAAAGCTTGTCTTTAAAGCATTGAAAAAATGCCGAAGAGACAAGCTTTTTTTATACGATCAAACTTTAGAAGATCAAACCGTTTTTTCGCGGCGCCCGAAAAGCGCCTGACGGAAGCTAAGACTTTTCGATCAGACTTTTGTGATAATGTCTACCCGGTAATCGCGGATCTTTTCACGTCCCTCAAGTTCCGTAAGTTCGACAAAGAAGAGGAGCCCTTCGACCGTGCCGCCTAATTGCTCGACCAGCCGGCAGCTCGCCAGAGCCGTTCCGCCCGTCGCCAGCAGATCGTCGACAATCAAAACTTTCTGGCCTTTTTTCACGGCATCCACATGCATTTCCAAGGTGTTGGTCCCGTACTCCAAGGTGTAATCCGCCTCAATGGTTTTATACGGCAGCTTGCCTTTTTTGCGCACCGGCACGAAACCTGTTCCCAGCGCATAGGCAAGCGGCGCACCGATGATGAATCCTCTGGATTCCGCCCCGACCACCAGATCAATATCCAGATCTTTTACCTTGTCGATCATGGCTTCGATCATGGCATGAAATGCCTCATTATCTTCAAGCACCGTGGTGATGTCGATAAAATCGATGCCTTCCTCGGGAAAATCGGCGACGTGACGTAATTGTTCTTTAAAGTCCATAAAGGCCTCCTGTTTCGCTGAATTAAAAAAACACGCCTACCATTATATAGAGAAAAGCCCGCTTTGTGGGGGAATTCTTTTCGCTTTCGTAATTTTCTGCGCTTTGTACAGGGAATGGGCAGAATTTTGAGAAAATCGTCAGCCTTTGCCGGCCGAGTTGATATAATAAGAACGGTTTTAGGAGGCAGAAGATGGAGATTGAAAAACTTAAAGCGATTGTCACAGAAGCGGGCCGCCTGATTGAAGACGTTCATTTAGAGCCCGGCGAGGTCATCACAAAAGAAGGCCACAGCAATTTTGTGACCCTTTATGATAAAAAAGTTCAGGATTATCTGGAGAAAGCGCTGAAGGAAGCGTATCCGTCCTATCGTTTCATTGCCGAAGAACAAGAAGCACACGAAAAAGTCAAAGACGAGCCGTGTTTTATCGTCGATCCGATCGACGGCACGTCCAATTTTATACACGGGCTGCCCTTTTTTGCGATCAGCGTGGCTGCCGTTTCCGAAGGACGGGTGCGAAGCGGCGTCGTCTATAATCCCGTGAGCAAAGAATTATATTGGGCCGAAGAAGGGAAGGGGGCCTATTTAGGAAACAAAAGACTCCGCTGTCCCGATAACGGACTGGCCTTGAATCTTTTCTGCGTCGGCATGTCGCCTTATTATGCCGAACTCTTGCCCGCTACCTTGGAATTGATGGCAAAAATACAGCCGCAGGTGACCGATCTGCGCCGGATCGGTGCTGCGGCTTTGGATTTATGTTTTATTGCGTCCGGCCGGCAGGGCGGCTTTTGCGAATGGCGCCTGCAGCCCTGGGATTATGCCGCCGGCATGCTGATTGCCCGGGAAGCGGGAGCGCTCGTAACGACCTTAGACGGCGAGGCTCTGCCTTTGGACCGTCCGTCCGATATTCTGGCCTGCAGCCCGAAAGCTTACCGGGAGTTCCGGACGCTCATCGATATTGATCAGATCCGTCAGGATTTCCTGCCGTAATGCCGGGCAAGCTTGAGCAGAGCGGCCCGGTAGATTTCGCCGGCGGTCATCAATGTTTTGAGGGTAATGTATTCGCCTTTCTGATGGCAGAGGTTCTCATCTTCCGGGAAAATCGGCCCGAAGGCTAAGGTGTTCGGCAGGCTCCGGGCATAGGTGCCGCCCCCGATGGAGACCGGCTCTTCATCCCGCCCGGTGACTTCACGGTACGCTTCCATCAGCAAGGAGACGAGCGGGTCGTCCGCTTCCCGGTAAAGCGGGGGACTCACCGTTTCATTTTCAATCCGGAAGCCTGTGCCGGAGAGCGCGGCCTCAGCCTTGCTGCGGAGCGCTTCGATGCTACGGGTGACCGGATAGCGAATATCAATGCTGAAATCGGCCTTTCCGTCTTTGTATTTAAAGGTGCCGACATTGAGGGTTAAATCGCCGGATTCCTTATCCGCGCATTGGATGCCCAGGCCCGCCCCGTCATAGCCGATGGACAGGACCTTCATGAAATCCTGCAGGAAAAGATCCCCGGGACGTTTCCGGTAGGCATCTTCGAGGGCATACTGAATGGCATTTTCGGCCTTCTGCGGCATGGAGGCATGGCCCATGCGGCCCTTGGTCTCGAGATCCGTAAAGCTTTCGTCTTCGCGTTTAAAGCGGAGTGTCGCTTCGCCCGGAATGACGTTGGCGCGGGTGCCGCAGTCCGCTTCGTATAAAATCCAGTCGCCTTCCGAGGTGTTTTCGCCTTCCCAGACAAGGTCAAAAGCCCAGCGCCCTTTTTCGCCCTGAATAACCGGGAAGTCGGCATCGGCCGTGAAGCAGGCTTCGGGCAGTTCTTCATGTTCACAGTAATGCGCCATGCAGGCGGAGCCCGATTCTTCGTCTAAGCCGACAATGAGGCGGAGGCGCGCATTCAGTGTTTCGCCGGAATCGGCAATGCTCTTGAGCGCATACAAAACGGCCGCGGCCGGGCCCTTGTCGTCCAGGGCGCCGCGTCCCGTGATCCGGCCGTTTTCTGCTTTCGGTTCATAGGCTTCCGGCCAGCCGGCGGCAGGGACCACGTCCAGGTGGCAGACGGCGCCGACCAGCGGGGCATCTTCCGGCCCGATCTCGGCCCAGCCCGCATAGCCGTCGCTTTGCCCCGTGCGAAGGCCTAAGGCCTCGGCTTCTTCGAGAAATACCTTTAAGGCTTCGGCCGGTCCGGGCCCGAAAGGTTTGCCTTTTTCCGCTTTGCCCTTTTCGCTTTGTACGCGCATCAGCCGCGTCAGGCTGCGGATTAAATCGTCTTGATAAGCTTTTAATTTTTCTTCTGACATTATGTTCCTTCTTTCTTGGTTTTCGTTTATCATCAGTGCCGGGCAGGCCCGAAAAAGGGGGCCCGGGCTTTTCTTCTTTATGGATAATTATAGCCTCACGGGCTATAATAGAAAAACATCGTGAAAAGTTTATTACGTGAGGTACTCATGTCTTTATATACTGTATATTCTGTAGATTCTTTAAAAAATAAGCAAAATACGCAAGCCGCTGCGCCGCTTTCCGGAGAGCAAAACAGGCTTTTTAAACTGCCCTGGCAGGAGGCCGAGGAGGGACATATTGACTGTTTCCCCTGGGCCGGGAAGGACGCTTACCGGCCGGAGTCGCGTTTTTATCTTCTGTATGAAAAAGACTTTCTTTATGCCCTGCTGCTGACGGCGGGGGCGCATGAAAAGCATCCCCGGACCGAGGTGAAAGAAGAGCAGGGCAAGGTTTCTGAGGACAGCTGTCTGGAATTCTTTCTGGCCTATGATCCGGCGCAGAAGAATTATCTGAATATTGAAACGAATGCCGCGGCGACCTTGCATGCGGGATTCGGAGCGGGAAGAGGCGAGAGGCTTAAAGAGCCTGCGGAAGCATTAGAAGGCCTCAGAATTTACCCCGTCTCAAAAGAGGCCGGCTTGGCCGTGCCTTTTGCCTATGACTGGGGGGTGCTGATGGTTCTGCCCTTCGCGCTGATCCGGAAGTACTGGCCGGATTCCTCAGCAGCGGGATTTCTGCCCGGAACGGAAATGAAAGGAAATTTTTACAAGTGCGGCGATCTGACCCCGGAGGCACACTTTGCCTCTTGTTTTGAGGTGAAGACCCCGGCGCCGGACTTCCATCGCCCGGAGTATTTCGGCCCTATTCTCTTAGCGTGAGGCGTCCGATGGAGTTATTTGACGCTTTACGGCAGCGCAGTTCGGCGCGTGCGTACTCCATGCAGGTCCCGGGCAATCGGATTCAGGTGGATCTTCTGAACTATCTGAATAATGTGCCCGTGCTTCTGCCCGAGGCGGACATTGCCATCGAACTGCTTGCCTTCGAGGATATGGTGGATTATTTTCCGAGTCTGGCGTATGCGATGGTGCATGCGCCCTTGTACTTAGCTTTCCGCGGCAGTCTGGAGCTGTATCAGCTGATGAACGTGGGCTACTATGCCCAGCATGCCTCCGTCTGGCTGACCTCACAGGGCCTGAGCTCCGTCTGGCAGACGGGCTTTCGCTTTGAGACGGTACGTGAGGACGAGGTGTTTTACGACGAAGATCCGACGGCGTCCGCTTCTTTGTCCGGGGACGAAGCGCTTATGCCGGCGGTCTTAGCCCTCGGCTACCCGGCCAAAAAAGCAAGGCGGAAACAGGTGCCGAAATATAAGCTGCGAAAGCTTCTGCTGAACCGGGACAAGACGCCGCCTGCCAATAATCTTCTGACGCTTCTGGAGGCGGCCAGGCTGGCGCCTTCGGAATATAATCTCCAGCCCTGGCGTTTTGCGACGGAGGGGGAGGACATGATTCATCTTTTTATGAAAGATTCCTTCTTGTTCCGTTCTCCGCAGCGGCGGCAGATGCAGCAGGCAGCGATCGGCTGTGCGCTCGGGAACATGGAAATCATGGCGGCGCTGAAGGGCATTGAGATGGAATACGGCTTTATGACCCGGATCCCCGAACACGGGGCCGAGTCCAAGCATCTGCACTATATGGGGACGGTGCGGATTGAGAAAGTCTGGCGGCAGATGATGTTCGGCTTTGATCCGGAGAAGCGAACGGAAGAAGAGATATTCCCTTATTATTAAGGGTCATCCGCTGCAGCAGTGTAAATTATAAAAAGCTTCGCATCTTCAGGATACGAAGCTTTTTTGAGGGGTCTTTTTTCGGCTGAATCAGCAGAGGACCTCACTCGGCGGCCAGCTTTAAAGCAAGCTGATAGACTTTTTGAATTTCGTCGGTGATTTTTATGTGCTGCGGGCATTGTCCTTCGCAGTAATAACATTTAATGCAGGCCGGCGGCAGCTTCTCCTCGTCCCGTTCTTTGACGTACTTGACCAGGCCTTCGGCATTATTAAAGGAAATATAATTGTTATAACGCGTGAAGAGCTCCCACATCTCAATTTCTGAAGGGCAGTCTTCGCAGTACTTGCAGCGGGTGCAGGGAATGAGCGGCAGCTCGCGGAAGATGTCCCGGGCTTCGGCGTACATTTTTTCCTCTTCGGCCGTCAGCTCCCGGAACTCGGAAAAGGTTTTGAGGTTTTCTTCGAGCTGCTGCATTGTGCTCATGCCGCTGAGGACCGTGACGACATTGTCCAGAGAAGCGGCAAAGCGCAGGGCAACGGCCGCCGGGCTCAGGTCCGGGCGATAGTGTTTCAAGAGTTTTCGCACGTCATCATGCGGATTGGCCAATGTCCCGCCTTTGATCGGTTCCATCACCACAAAGGGGACATTATGTTTGCGGCAGACTTCATACTGTTCCTTGGACTGATAGCTTTCATAGTCCAGGTAGTTGATCTGAATCTGGCAGAAATCCCATTTTTTATAGGAGAAGATTTCGTCTAAGACCTCCGGCTTGTCGTGGAAAGAGAAACCGATGCGCCGGAACACGCCTTCCTTTTTCTTTTTTTCCTGCCACTCGTCGATGCCTTCGGCCTTGATTTTTTCAAAACGCTCCTTGTTCATAGCATGCAGGAGATGGAAATCCACATAATCCGTCTGCATGCGCTGCATCTGTTCACGAAAGACCTCCTCGGCTTCCTTCCTGTTCTCAAACTTCCAAAGCGGCAGCTTGTCGGCCAGGTAAAAAGAATCGCGCGGGTAGCGGGAGCACAGCGCGCGCCCCGCAAAGGATTCGGATTGTTCATTCATGTACCCGTAGGCTGTGTCAAAGTAGTTCACGCCGTTTTCATACGCCGTGTCAATCATCCGCGTCGCTTCCTCTTCCAGAATATTGCCGTCACTGTCGGCCGGCAGGCGCATTAAACCAAAGCCCAGCAGCGAGGTTTCCGATTGAAGATTTTCATGTTTGATATATTGCATCGCGTGTTCTCCTTTTTTCTTACTTGCTTTTATTTTATCAGGATCAGCCCGTCCTGACATCTTGTGATCAGCCGGGAAGCGCCGGATCCGGCAGAAAATCCCGGCTGTTCAGGAAAAGATAGACAAGAAAATCTGAAAAGAACAAGTTAGCATTGACTAACTTGAATAAAGACTTTAGAACGATTATAATCTACTTATCGTTTATCACTATGAATTTACGTAAATTTTAGGAGGTAAATACATGAGCGATTTTAAGAATTCAAAGACATTTCAGAACTTAGCGAATGCTTTTGCCGGTGAGTCCCAGGCCAGAAACCGCTACACCTTTTTTGCGTCGGTTGCGGAAAAAGCAGGCTATCAGCAGATTGCCGATACCTTCATCGAGACCGCCAATAACGAGCGTGAGCATGCTGAAATTTACTACGAGCATATGGTCGATAATCTGGACGGCGAAGAGCCGCACGATATGCTGCATGTAGAAAATGACTACCCCGTTCATCTTGACGATACGGCATCGAACCTGCTTTCGGCCGCTGTCGGTGAAGAAGGCGAAGTAGAAGATTATACCGAATTCGCAAAAGTAGCGGAAGAAGAAGGCTATAAAGATATTGCCCGCGATTTCCGCAATATCGCCGGCATCGAGGCACATCACGGCAAACGTTACCGTACACTCCGCGACAATGTTTTGAACGAGCGTGTGTTCGAAAAAGAAGAGACCAGACAGTGGATCTGCGGTGTCTGCGGCTATATCCATACCGCGAAAAAAGCACCGGAAATCTGCCCCCCCTGCAAACATGCCAAGGCGAATTTCTCACTGCTTTGCGAGTGCTACTGATCCGCAGCAGCCTTTCATAAAAGCAATGAAAAGGATCGGGGCCTTTGTCCCGGTCCTTTTATCGTAAAAGCAGGCGAAGGCCCGGCCCGGCAAGGGGGAGAGCACGGCCTGCCTGCGGCTTATGTCGGATCGGTTACCGACATATCCCGGCGTTTATTGTAAAATTTGTTATGAACTTTTTATCTGGAGGTTTATGTGAGACGAACAATTATCAGCAAACAAACCATGAGAAATGACCGCCAAATTTCAATCCTCGGCTTCGGAACCTGGAATCTGCCTAATAATGAAGAAGGTTCTGCGGCGGTTCAGGCTGCTTTGGATTACGGTTATCGTCACATTGACACGGCGGCTGCCTACGAGAATGAAGAAGCGGTGGCCCAGGGCATCAAACAAAGCGATATCAAGCTTAAACGCAACGATCTTTTCCTGACGACCAAACTGAGCAATCAGGTCAGAGGCTATGATGAGACCATCGAGGCGGTGAATGAAAGTCTGGAAAAACTGGACACGAAATTTATTGACCTTTATCTGATCCACTGGCCGAAGCCTTATAAATTCCGTGACAATTGGGAAGAAGCGAACGCGGAGACCTGGCGGGCGATGGAGGACCTTTACGATAAAGGGGTGCTCAAGGCGATCGGCGTCAGCAATTTCAAGCCGCATCATCTGGAAGAGCTGGCCAAAACGGCCCGCATCATGCCGCATGTGAATCAGATCAAGCTC
>CALLQJ010000308.1 GCA_938014865.1 uncultured Fastidiosipila sp. | reverse complement strand
CAGTCTTTGAAACGCAAGCGCAGCGGCAAAAGCTCGAAAAAAGAAGACGCTTTCGAGCAGAGAGCCTATGAAGATGCCTTCTTTGAGCAGTTTGCCGGCATTTCCTACCTGGACGATGAAGACGCCGGCAGCAGCAAGCCGGCTCCGGACGAGCAGCCGGAGCATCCGCCGCAGGATGATGCGGATAACGGGGAGTAAAGATGAGTTTAATTACCGCTGTAAGGCAGCGCACGGAAAATCTTTATAAAGAAAGGCAGCAAGAGGATGCGGATCGCCTGGCCTTGCGCCGGCAAAGCTATCTTGAGGCGCATCCCGAGCTTTTCCGCCTTTTTCAGGCCTTAAAAGAAGCGCGTTTCGAACGCCTGAATGCCGTGATCGAAGGGGCGGCTGCGGGCGGCGGGGCAGCACAGAAAAAGATCGAAGAAGCCGCTGAGGAAAAACTTGCCGCAGCAGAAAAAGACTGGCAGGAGGCACTCGGCAAGGCAGAGGCGCAAGGCGAAGCGCCGCCTGAAGAACGCTATTTCTGTCCGCAGTGCAAGGATCAGGGACGCCTCGGCGGCAAGGTCTGTCCGGCCTGTTACCCCGAAAGCATCCGCTATGTGCTGCAGGAATCGGGGATATCCTATCTGCCGGATCCCGAAGCCTCTTTTGATAATTTCCGCTTGGATATTTTTTCCGATGAAACGATCCGCCTTCCCGGCGGCCGGAGCAGTGCCAGGCTTCAGGCCGAAAGCAATCTCAAGCTGATGCAGGACTTTGCCGCGGATTTCCCGGAGAACAAAAAGAATTATTATTTTTACGGCAAAACCGGAACGGGCAAAACCTATACGGCATCCTGTGTGGTCAATGCCTTGCTGGACCGGGGCTATATGGCGCTTATCGTCGGTATGATGCAGTTTGAAGAGCAGACTGCTAAACTCCGGACCCTGCAGAATACCTACGGCGTGAATGCCGAGCGTCTGGCGCGGGCCGAAGAAAAATACGATCTCCTTGTAGAAGCGGATTTTCTGGTTTTAGATGAATTTGGGCTCCGGGCCGGGCTTTTGCCGAATCCGGAAGCGGAACTGATGATGCTCTTCAGGGAGCGGATCATCCGCAGCAAGCCGACCCTCCTGACCTCGAACCTCATGCCGAAAGATTTGGCCTCGCATTACAATGAGCGCGTGCTCTCCCGCCTGATGGAATATTTTGAGATGCGCCTTTTCCTCGGCGAGGATCTGCGGCTCAAAGGCAAGCGGAGGAAGGGCTGATGCTGATCCGAAGCGGCGTGGACCTGGTCCGCATTTCGCGCATCGAAGCGGCTTTTGAGCGGCGCGGAGAAGCATTTTTGGAGCGTTTCATGACGGCCTCGGAAAAAGAAGCTTGCAGACGCGAAGACGGCAGCTGGCGTTTTGAACGGGCCGCCGCCCGCTATGCCGCCAAAGAAGCCTTTGCCAAGGCCCTGGGCACGGGGATCGCGGAAGGGGTCAGCTTTTCGGATATTGAAGTTTCCAAGGACGAACGAGGCGCCCCTTTTTACCGCCTGTCCGGAGAGGCCGAAGCCCGCTTCCGCGGGGCCGGCTTCAAAAGCAGCAGCCTCAGCCTGACCCATGACGGGGATTATGCCGCGGCCTTCTGCGTGCTTTACGGGGATCCGGAAATGCATGACGACACAGAAATTTAATAGGGCTTTTCCTTGTATTAGCGTTTCATTTATGGTACAGTATCTTTCGCACGTTTTACCAAGACTCACAAGGAGGTGTACGTATGGCAAAGTGTGAAATTTGTGATAAAAGTGTAGTTTCTGCCCGCCGTGTCAGCATTACGCGTTCTCAGGTCTCTCGCCGTGCGAAGAGAAAACAGAAGGCGAACGTACGGAAGGTACGTGTACTTAAAGACGGCACACCCGTGACCATGAAAGTTTGCGCGAGCTGCCTCCGTTCCGGTGCAGTCGAAAGAGCGTAATCAGGGGATCTTTAAGACAAAGAAAACAGGACTGTCTGTCATTTCACAGGCAGTTTTTCTTTTTACATCCTGTTTATCGGCAGAGGGGAAGCCGATCAGAGGCCTAAAGCGGCTGCGAGAATCAGCAATAGCAAGGTGGCGGCGATGGCGATGAGGAAAAAACGGTGCATGGCGCGCCGTGCCGCCCGTCGTTCACGGAGGTAGCGTTCTTTCTCTCGTTCGAAATGCTCCCTGTCGGGGATCTCTTTGTCTTTTCCTTTGTCCTTCTCCTCTTTCACCGCCCGCTCCTTTCCGCGCCGCGCCCTTCGTGTTTAAATCATACGAGATTCGAGGACGTATGTCTGCTCAGAAAAAGAATACAAAGATAAAAAATTGGCTGCTTCTGCCGCTGATCCTGCTTTTGATCCTGCTCGCAGGGAAATTTCTGCCCGAGCGTCCGGGGAACAAAAGCCCGGCATCAGACCTTAAAATCGAAACACAAGAGAATCTGCCGGAGGAAAGCGCCGAAGCTCCGAGCTCTGCAGAAGATAAGCCGGCCGCAGAACGCGCACCGCCGGAAACGAGATCCGGGAAGCAGGATGAGGCGGCCGTCATTTACGGGGAGCCTTATGACGAGGCGGAGGAAGTCGCTTTATATATACATTTATATGAAGAGCTGCCGCCTAACTACCTGACGAAAAAGGAGGCAAAAGCCCTCGGCTGGATCCCGCAGGAGGGAAATCTCCGGGACGTGGCAGCCGGGATGAGCCTCGGCGGCGACCCTTTCGGCAATCGGGAAGGGCTTTTGCCGGAAGATGGGGCACGCCGCTATTATGAATGTGATGTCGGTTACAGGGGCGGGGCCAGAGGGCCGGAGCGCCTGGTCTATTCGGATGACGGCTTGATTTTTTACACGGCCGATCACTACGAAAGTTTCACCCGTCTCTACTGAAACAGCGATTATTTTTGAAAGCCTCAGATCATCAGCGAAAGCGTCTGCTGAAGGCTTTCCCGAAAGGAAAAGGTAAAAAGATGGCGCGTATTACGATTGATTTGGCGGAGGCCAAGGATAAAGAAGGCCTGCACTTTCTCTTGAAAGAAAAGCTCGGCTTCCCGGATTATTACGGCAATAATCTGGATGCTTTGTGGGATCTTTTAAATGAAATAACGGAAGAAACGGAGCTTTGTTTTGCCTCCTTCGGCGTGCTCGAGGAAAGCATGCCGCAGTATGCCGATAAGTTTCGCATCACCTTGGAACAGGCGGCGGAAGAGAATCCCTGCCTCTGTCTTGCTTTTATTTAACTTTTCTGCGATTTTCGGGGGTTCAAACGCTCTGAAATTTTTCATTGTTTTTTTCCCCGTGCCATAGTATAATATGGCGCTAAAGAGGTAAATTATGGATCTTATTTATGTATTAAAGAATATCGTCCTCGGCATCATCGAGGGGCTGACCGAATTTATTCCTGTGTCTTCAACGGGGCATCTTATTATTGCGGCAGAACTGATGGATATTGAAAGCGACGCTTTCAATAAGATGTTCATGGTTGTCGTGCAGCTGGCCGCTATTTTAGCGGTTCTTATTTTGTATTGGCCGAGGATCTGGTCCTTGCTTAAGGGGATGTTCACGGGCAAAAAAGGCGCCTGGCGTTTCTTCGGCGTCTGGGTGCTCGGCTGCATTCCCGCGGCCGTCTTCGGGGTGCTCTTTGATGACATCATTGATACCTATCTTTTCGCGGTCCCGACGGTTGCGGCGGCACTTTTGGCCGGTGCCTTCCTGATGCTTTACGGCGAAAGAAAGGTCGCAGTCTATAATACCTTTGATGAGGCAAAAGAGATCGGCTTCAAGCAGGCGCTGATGGTCGGGCTGGCCCAGTGTGTTTCGCTCTGGCCCGGTTTCTCGCGTTCGGCGGCTACCATTATGGGCGGCTGGTCGGCCGGGCTCACCACGGCGGCGGCAGCGGATTACAGCTTCTTTCTAGCCATCCCCGTGATGTTCGGCGCGTCGGGCTACAGCCTGGTGAAATATTTAAAAACGGATACGGCAGCGGCCGCAGCCTTTACCCAAACGCAGCTTTTGGCCCTGATCCTCGGCTGCATCATTTCCTTTATTGTGGCCTTTGTCGTGGTCAAAGCGTTCCTGGCTTTTCTTAAGAAGCGTCCGCTTCGCTACTTTGCCTACTACCGCATCCTGCTGGCGGCGGTCCTGATCGGCCTGATGGTCGCCGGCAAAATCTGATCGCAAGGCTTTCCCGAGAGGTCTTCAGACCGCTTCGGGCAATGTGTAAAATCCTGAAAGTGCCCTTAGTGGCACTTTTTTAATTCTTCATTTCCTTTGGGCATAAA
>CALLQJ010000307.1 GCA_938014865.1 uncultured Fastidiosipila sp. | reverse complement strand
GTGTTCCTGTTCGCCTTCAGCGCCACCGCCGGTTCGGTAGCCATGGCGCTGGTGAGCATGTTCCTGGTGGCGGTGACCGGCTCCATGCTCAGCCCCTCGGTGCAGACGCACATGATCGATGCCGCACCGCAGGCACCGAGCATCGGCGCCACGATCCACCACTCGGCGTTCAACGCGGCCAACGCCCTGGGTGCGGTGCTGGGAGCACAGGTGCTGACCTGGGGCTTCGGACTGCGCGCCCCGAGTTTCGTCGGGGCGATCGGTGCCGCGGTCGGGGTGCTGATCGCCCTGTACGCCTGGAAACTGAAGCGCGAGCAGCCACCCGCCGACAACTGATTGGCGCGACGTCACGCCCGCCCGCGACGCTGACCGGGGGGTGATGGCCGCTTCCGCGGAAGCGCCCGACGGCGGCGCGGCACATGGCGCCTGCCGACGCTCAGTCCGGCGGGATGTTGTGGTTGCGGCGCAGCAGGCTGCCCGGGTCGTAACGGCGTTTGAGCGCTACCAGGCGGGCGAGGGTCGGGGGGTCGTAGACCGCTTCGGCGGCGGCCCGGGGGCCCGGCGAACCGATCAGCGAAGAGAGTCAGCGGGCCCTGAAGAGAACCCTCACGGTGGTCAATGCCGTGCTCCGGGCCGATCAGGGGGCGTCGGACCGCAAGGAAATGATCCGCCATATCAAGGCCTATTTCCCGTATTCGGCAAATACCCTTTATATGGAGATGCGGAATTTAAAGGGGGAGAAACTGACGGTCCGGATTAATCCGGCGGACAATCCCGAGGGCAAAATCAGCTGGCTGCGGAATGCGCTTTTTCAGGGCGCCTTTGAAGAACTGGAAGAGGGCGTGATTGACCTTTCGGGCGAGCAGAATCTCTTCAGCCCGAGTCAGACGGTCCCGCCCGTACCGAAGTTCACGGCGGAAAACAGCAGCGACGAGATTTTCACCGGGACGGAGGAAAGCGTCACGGCAGCAAGCGGCAGCCCGGCATCTTCGGCCGCCGGAGACCGCTCAGAAAGCTCTGAAAGCAGCGCCGAAGATCGCGGCGGGGACGCGCAGGATGAGACGGGCGAAACGAGCGATGGCGGCGCTGCTGCGGAAGCCGGCGGGGCGTGAGTGTTCGCCCCTGAGGTTTCACCCGCCCTTGAAAACTGCTAAACTGAAGACTGTTATCCGCCGCCCGGAAGCGGCTTGTTTTACAGGAAAAAAGAGAAGAAGGAGGCAGGCATGATCCCGTTGCTCGCGATAATCATAGGACTCTTAATCGGCTTATTTCTCAATGTAAATCTGCCGAATGTCGTCTATCCTTACCTGGCGCTTCTGATTCTCTGTACCCTGGATTCCCTGATCGGAGGCTTCAAATCGCGCTATGCCCGCGAGTATTCGGCCGGCCTCTTCATTACCGGCTGGCTCGGCAACTGCATTGCTGCGGTGCTTATGAACGCCTTAGGCGACGCTTTAGGCGTCAATCTCGCCTTGCCGGTGCAGATTCTGCTCGGCATGCGGATTTTCCGCAATATTGCGAGGCTTCGGCGCATCTGGCTCAGCCGCATAGAAAGACGGCAGCGCAGCATCCGCATCTGGATGGAAAAAAGCGGAAAAGAAGCCGAGGAGCTTCCCATCGAACAGCTTTCGGGGGAGGCTTCGGAGAAAATGCTGCGGGCCGAGGCGCTTCGGAGCAAAGCAAAAAGCCTCAGGCTGGAAGCGGATTCCCTTTTATTGCTTTGATCCTCAGCATAGGGAACCGACCGGCTGCGGCAGTACTCAACA
>CALLQJ010000306.1 GCA_938014865.1 uncultured Fastidiosipila sp. | reverse complement strand
CCTTCAGCAGGCGGCTCTTATCTATTCAATATTTACCCGGTCGCTTGCGCTGGGGGTGAGAACGGTGTTCTTCTTGAATGTCTCATAGCAGAATATCATATCTTCATAAAATGTCAAGTCAGAATCAGGCGCTGAACGCTTTAAAATCAGTATTTTGCGGATATTTACTGAAATGTTTCATCTGAAGTCGCTTAAGCCGCAAAAAGGCCTCGCTTCGGGCGCTGCTGCTTCATCGCATCATGCCGTCTTGTCTTAGTATTCTGCTGCATTCTGCCCCAGTGAAACAATCTGAATAATTTCTACGGAATGCGCTCTCAACGGAATTTTCATCCCTCTTTTGAATCTGCCGAAATGTTCTTCCTTAATAAATATTTCCTGCCGGCCGATGTCGTTATAAGATGCCGTAGAATTTCCGTTTATATAAAAGCCCTTGACCTCGCCTTCGGCTTCGAAATCCAATTCTGCTTCCGCGGCCTCATCGGCTGATTTATTGATCAGAGAAATGGCAATGATGTCCTTGTCACTGAATGTCGTAAAACAAAAATCAACGGGATCAGAAGATTGCTTTCCTCCACACGCCGGGCCAGCGCAGAACCGGGATCTTCAGCGCTTTCAGTGCCGCAACGATATCTTCGCGAAAACCGCTGCTGTCGGATAAATCATTGCCCGGATCGTAAATGCCGCCGTAGATCTGCCGGTGAAAATGCTCTAAAAAATGCCCGAAAAGCTTGGGATCTCTTTTTCGGATTAAATCGTAGTCATCTGTATGAATTTTCATGCGGATACCTGCCTTAGAAATAACAATGTGAAACTACTATACTTAATATAAATATATAAATAAGAACGAGTGAGGATCAAGAGGATTAAGATGAACTTTCGCAAAACAGAAGTATTTCTTGAAAAATTCAGCAAAGACTATCAGATACCGGCCTGTGATTTAAAAGTCATGCAGGACCATCACTGTATTTTCCGCTGCATGAAAGGCTATCGCGATAAGGATAAGACAAAGCCGGTCTCCGAAAAGGATTTATACGACTTTTATTCCTGCACCAAGCCGTTAACCGCCGCAGCCGTTTTGCGTCTGCGGGAGATGGAAAAACTCTCTTTGGAAGATCCCGTCAGCCGTTACCTGCCCGAATACAAAGATCTTAAAGTCGCGAAAGACTATGTCTTTGAACTTGAAAAACAAAACTGGCCGGATGAGCGGGCCGAGGTGAGAGAAGCAGAAACAGAGATGAGCGTTTTTCACCTGCTCACCATGACCTCCGGCATGGGCTACGACCTCAATGCCGCGCCTTTGAAACGTCTGATGCAAGAAAACCCCGCCCCTTCGACCCGGGAGGCCGCAGCCGCCATGGCCCGGATGCCTTTGCTTTTTGATCCCGGAAAAGACTGGCTTTACTCTTTGGCCCATGATGTCTTAGGCGCCGTGATCGAAGCTGCTTCCGGCCAAAGCTTCGGTGAATTCCTGGAAGAAGAATTTTTCGCCCCGCTCGGCATGCAGCATTCTTATATGAAAGAAGAAGATATCCCCTTCTCAGAGCTCTCTCAATACTACTTTTATGAGCCGGAAAAAGACCTCGTGCGGCCGATTCCGTATAAGAACGAGCACCGTTTCGGGCCCCGTTATGAAAGCGGCGGCGCCGGACTCTGTGCCACGACGGACGAGTACCGTCTTTTTGCAGATATGTTAGCCTGCGGCGGCCTGGCGGCCAACGGGAAAAGAATTCTGAGCGAGGAATCTGTGGCGCTCATGCGTCGCGATCATCTGAGCGGCAAGCCCCGGAAACGCTTTTCAGAAACAAATCATAAGGGCTACAGCTACGGCCTCGGCGTCAGGACCCTGGTCGACCCCGAGAGCTCCCCGAGCCCCCTTCAGGAATTCGGCTGGAGCGGCGCGGCGGGGGCAGTGGCAGGGAGGCGAACGTAGTTGCCAATG
>CALLQJ010000305.1 GCA_938014865.1 uncultured Fastidiosipila sp. | reverse complement strand
GAACTTAAAGTAAATCAACCTTAATCAGAGGAGCCACAGAAGAGGTTTGGCATGCAACGATTGATCAATTCTATTGTGAAGCATCGCAAGACAGTCTTGGTAGTTTTCGGCGTTCTGCTTATAATTTTTGCCTTTTTAGCGACCCGGGTACGGGTCAATTATAATTTGCAGGACTATTTGCCCGACGATCAGCCGTCCGTCCTTGCGATCGATAAACTCGACGAAGAGTTTTCCATGACCCTGCCCAATGCACGGGTGGTCTTTCCCGTTGATTCGATACGGGAGGGGCTCATCGGAAAGCAGAAACTGGAAGAGACCGAGGGCGTTACGCAGGTGCTCTGGCTGGATGACAGCATGGATTTAGCCGTGCCCCTGGAAATGGCGGATAAAAAGCTTACGGAAATCTTCTACCGCGACGGCATGGCGCTGTACCAGGTCAGTGCGGATGAAGCGATGGCCAAAGATGTGCTCAGCCGTATCTATGATCTGGATCCCGAGGTTAAAGTCAGCGGCGAATTAGTCGACCTGGCGACCGCCCAGACGGCGGTGCAGTCCGAGATGATTTCGATCACACTCGTCATTATCCCGATTGTTTTAATCATTCTGCTGCTCACCACGCATGCCTGGCTGGAGCCGCTCATTTTTATGCTGGCGATCCTGGTCGGTATTGTCCTGAATATGGGCAGCAATATTTTCTTGGGAGAGATTTCCTTTATTACGCAGGCCGTCGGCGCCGTTATCCAATTAGCGGTTTCGATGGACTACGCCATTTTTATGCTCAACCGCTTTAATGAAAACCGGCAGCGCGGCATGGAGCCTGAAGAAGCGATGGAGATGGCCATGCGCAAGGCGGTCACCGCGATCAGCTCGTCGGCGCTGACGACCGTCTTCGGTTTTCTGGCCCTCATTTTCATGCGTTTCGGCATCGGCGCCGATCTCGGCATCGTGATGGCGAAAGGCATTGTCTTCAGCTATCTCTCCGTCATGATCTTCATGCCCTGCTTCCTGCTGATGGTCTACAAAGGCGTGGACAAGACACAGCATCGTTCGCTTCTGCCGGACTTCGGCTTTATGGGACGCTTTGTCCTGAAAGGCCGGGTGCCGATTATCATTATTGCTGTGGTGCTCATGATACCGAGTTTCCTGGCACGGCAGAAGAACGACTTCATTTACGGCATGGGCGGCTACCCGAAAGGCTCAAGAGCGGCGGAAGACTTTGACTATATTGAAGATAAATTCGGCCGGCAGACGCAGATTTCTCTCCTGGTGCCCCGAGGGGATATTCTCAAGGAGCAGGAGATGGAAGAAGCGATATCCGCAGAACCGGAAGTCAGCAATGTCATCGCGTATGTGAACCAGGGCGATCCCGCGATCCCGCCCGAGGTCATTGATGACAGTCAGCTGTCCATGGTGCTCTCGGATAATTACGCCCAGTTTGTCATTACGGCAGATGTGGGCTCGGAAGGCGATCGATCCTTTGCGCTCGCTCAGCGGCTCAGGGATACGGCCGAGTCCTATTACGGGGATGAATACTATATGACCGGGGCCAATATTGCCATGCTCGATATGAAAGAAACCATCGAGGCAGACGATATTGTCGTAAACGGCCTGGCGGTCTTAGCCATTGCCGTCGTTATCGGCCTGGCCTTTCAGTCTTTGTCCCTGCCGATTATTCTGGTGCTCACGATTGAGACGGCGATCTGGATTAATTTGTCCGTCCCGTATTTTATCGGCAAGAAGCTCAGCTATATCGGCTACCTGATCATCAGTACGGTGCAGCTCGGTGCGACGGTGGACTACGCCATTCTCTATACCGAGCACTATATGGACAATCGCAAGAGACTGAATAAGCGTCAGTCCGTGCTGCAGAGCAGCCGGGAGACGATTCCCTCTTTGCTGCCGCCTGCCTTGATTCTTACGGCGGCGGGCATCAGCTTATACCACACCTCCTCACTGAAAATTGTCAGTGAATTAGGTGAGGTCTTAAGCCGAGGCGCGGTCTTCTCACTGCTGATGGTCGTGCTGGTTTTGCCGGGTGCCTTGTATTTCCTGGACAAAGTCATCGAAAAAACAACACGAAAAACAGAATTTGTTCCCGCCTTCGCTCCGGATCTTGAACTCCCCGGAAAAGGCAGCAAACACAAGCGGCAGCGGGCGGAACTTGCCCCCGCTAAGGCTTCTGACGGGAACGAGGAGGAAGAAAAATGAAGCAATTTCGGCATTTTAAAGACAAGAAAGGACCGGGCTCGAAAATCTTGCTGAGCCTGCTGGCGGCCGTGATCAGTTTCAGTCTGGCGGCGCCGTCTCTCGCGGCAGCGTCCCCTGCGGCTGAAGCGGAGCGGCAGGCGGCCCGGAAGCTTCCGGAAGCGGAAGCGGCCTCGGCCGCTTCAGCCGGCAAGACCGAGGTGGTCTACGCCAAACTTGATGAGAAGGGCGAGGTGAAAGATGCCTATATCGTCAATCGCTTTGTCGGTGACGCCGGAGAAAGCTTTGAGGATTACGGCAGCTATAAGGAGATTACGCAGATTTCTTTAGCCGGCGAGATGTCGGAAAGCGACGGGGTCGTCTCGGTCAGCTTAGGCGAGGAGCCTTTCTACTATCAAGGACAGCTCGAAGCCGCCGAACTTCCCTGGCTTTTTGACTTTACTTATACATTAGACGGTGAGGAAACGGCACTTTCGGATCTCAGCGGCAAGAGCGGCGATCTGGCGATCACACTTCATGTGGAAGCCAATCCGGACTGCCGGGAGAGCAAAGACGGTGCCAATCCCTGGTCCAAGACCGATATGCTGCAGATTGCCATGACCTTCCCCGCGGAAGCGGTGTCAAGCCTTGAAGCGGAGGGCGGCAGCATCGCACAGGTCGGCAGCGACCAGCAGGTGAATTTCGTGATCCTCCCGAATGCGGATCCGACAGATTTTGAAGTGACGGCAAAAGTCCGGGATTTCTACATGCCGGGCATGCAGATTGCCGGCATTCCCTTCGGCATGGATCTGAGCAGCATTGAGATGCCGGATTTAAGTGACAATCAGGAATTAACGGATCTTAAAGACGGTACGAAAAAACTCTCCGACGGCAGCAAAGAGCTGGCTTCGGGGCTTAAAGAACTTCAGGAAGGCAGCGCGAAATTAGAAGAAACGCTGAAGCAGCTGACTGAGGGCGGCAAGACCTTGGCCGGCAATGCCTCCGATCTCAAAGAGGGTGTCCGTTCGTATACGGGCGGCGTCAATCAGCTGGCCGAAAGCGGCAAGCCGCTCAAAGACGGCCTCAACGACGCCAAGAGCGGCGCCGATGATCTGGCCGCAGGCCTCAGCCGGGCGGCGGAAGGCATTAACGCTTATGTTGACGGCGTAGAAAGCTATGCCGCCGGCGTCAAGAGCCTGACGGAGAATCTGCCGGCTCTGAACGAAGGCAGCACGGACTTGGAAAACGGCGCAAAGGCCTTTGCCCGAGGGGCCGCCAAACTCGGCGACGGTTCCGAACTGCTGGAGGCGTCTTCTGAAATCAGCGCAGCGCTCGAGCAGATGGCCAAAGGGACCGCTGCCCTCGGCAGTCCCGAGGAGATTGCGGCGCTGAAAGAACAGCTCGCCGGCATGGGCGCGACGGCTCAGGAATTAAGTGCCGCATCGGCTCAGTTTAAAACGGCTTTTGCCGAATTAGAAGAAGGCATTACCGGGCTTTCGCAGGCGGCTTCGGGGCTCTATCAGGGGCTGGGGACGATCATCAGCTCGCTGGAGGCACAGATAAATACGGAAATCAGCCCCGAAGAACTGATTCAGGCCGGTGTTTCGCCCGAAACTCTGCAGAACCCGGAAGTCCAGCTTCTTTTAAACTATATTTCAACCCGTCAGAAGCAAAGTCTGAATGCCCTTCTGGCCGGACTGAAGCAGCTTTATCAGACACAGGATCCTTCACAGCCGGCGCCGGCGGAAGTCCTTAAAAACGGACTGGCCGGAATGGCGGCCAAGATGCCGGAACTTACAAGCGGCTATGCGGCATTTGACAGCGGCATACAGAACTTAAGTGCGGCACTGCCCAAGCTCGCGGGACTTGCGGATCTGACGGAACTTGCGGCAGGCGCAAGCAAGCTTGCGGAAAGCTACGGCGCATTCAACAGCGGCCTTAAGCGTTATATCGGCGGGGTCAATCAAGTACTGGCGGCGATGAAGGCGCCTTCCGAAGGGGAGGAAAACCTCTACAGCGGCATCGCGGCGCTCAGCGAGGGTCTGGATCGTCTGGCCGGCGGCAGCAGTCAGCTGGCTCAAGGCGGCCAAGCGCTCAGCGGCGAGAATGCCGAGGCCCTTAAAAAGGGTCAGGCAGCCCTGGAAAA
>CALLQJ010000304.1 GCA_938014865.1 uncultured Fastidiosipila sp. | reverse complement strand
CATCACCGAAGAATGTCAGCGCCGCCCGGTCAGTGCCCGCCTGAAACGGGATGAAAACGGACAGTATCATCAGGATTTCGAAGCCCTGGAAAAAGCCTGCAGCGATCCGCTCAATAAAATTTTCATTCTCTGCTCTCCGCACAACCCCGTCGGCCGCATCTGGACGGAAGAGGAACTCCGGCAGATCATTGAGATTTGCCAAAAACACCGGGTGCTTCTGATCTCCGATGAAGTGCACGCCGATTTAATCCGCAGCGATCAGCGCCATGTGCCGATCCTGAAGCTTGACTCGGATTATCCTTACATCATCATGCTCTACGGCATCAGCAAAAGCTTTAACTGCGCCGGCCTGCAATGCGCCAATGCCCTGATTCCGGACGCCCGCCTGCGGGCACAGTTCAAAAATGTTCTGGGACCGCACGCCCCGACGCCCTTTGCCCTGGCCGCGCAGATTGCCGCCTACAGCGAGGAGGGCGAGGCCTGGCTCGAAGCACTTAAGCAGTACCTGGATGAAAACCTGCGCCTGGTCATCCGCTTATTTAAAGAAGAGCTGCCCGAGGTAAAGGTCAATTATCCCGAAGGCACCTACCTGCTCTGGTTTGACTTCTCCGCACTCGGCCTCAGCGACGGCGAGATTCACCGCCTGATCTACGACGAGGCACACGTCATCCTGCAGGACGGCCTGCACCACGACCCGGAAGGCGGCGCCTGCTTCCAGCGCATGTGTGTCGCTTCCCCCCGGCCGATGATCGAAGAAGCCGCGCGGCGCATCATCAAAGTCTTGAAAAGCGCACGCTGAAAACGCTTTGAAAAGCAATTTTTTCCGAAGAAAAGCCCGCTCCCTGACGCAGCCGGGAAGCGGGCTTTTGTTTTCTCTCTGTCTTTTGAATTTTTTACTCGAGCCGCTCGATCTGGGCCTCTAATTCCTGCATCAAGGCCTCCGGAAAAGCCCGGAAAGACTTGAAATAATCGCCGATCTTCCGGCTCTCCTGCTGCCATAAGGTCTTATCGATCGACAGCAGTTCTTCCATCAGCTCAGCCTGATTTAAAGCAATGCCTTTTGTGCTGATCGCTCCCGCTTCCGGGATCAGGCCGATCGGCGTCCGGCTGGCGCCCGCCTTGCCTTCGCAGCGATCCAGTATCCATTTGAGGACCCGGAAATTTTCCCGGTAACCCGGCCAGATAAAGTGATCTTCTTCATCACGCCGGAACCAATTTACCCGGAATATCTTCGGCGCCTCGTCCAGACGTTCTTCCATCGCCAGCCAGTTTTCCAGATAGCTGTTCATGCTGCAGCCCAGGAAAGGCAGGATGCCCATCGGATTGCGCTCGGTATGATCTTCCCGTTCGGCCACCAGGCTGGCACCGAGGAAGACTCCGTGCTGCCAGGAAAAAGCTTCGCGTATGAGCGGGTCGAGCGCGCGGCTCTTTCCGCCGAAAATAATCGCCGAAATCGGCACCCCGGAAATGTTTTCCCAGTTTTCCGACATGGAAGGCAGCTGGCCGGCATGGGTGGTAAAGCGGGCATTCGGATGGGCCGCTTTAAAATCGCTTTGCGCGTCCCACGGCAGTCCCTGCCAGTTTTTCAGATCAGCCGGCGGGCGGCTGCCTTTGCCTTCCCACCACGGCAGGCCGTCCGAAGAGACGGCAATATTCGTAAAGATGGTATTCTTGCGGATCATCTGCATCGCCCGCGGATTGGATTTGGCATTGACCCCGGGCAGAACGGAAAAGAAGCCGGACTCCGGATTGATGGCCCAAAGCCGGCCGTCCGGGCCCGGATGCAGCCAGGCAATATCGTCTCCGACGGTATACAGTTTATAGCCTTCGGCATATTCCGGCGGCATCAGAAGCGCCAGATTGGTTTTGCCGCAGGACGTCGGAAAGGCCCCGGCGATATAACGCAGCTCGCCGTCGGGACTTTCGATGCCCAAAATCATCATGTGTTCGGCCAGCCAGCCTTCCCGCGCCGCCGAGGCGGAGGCCAGGACCATGCCCTGGCTGGATTTTCCCTGAAAGGCATAGCCGCCGTACTCGGTATTCACGGTGCAGACCAGACGGTCCTCGGGGAAATGAGCAATGTAGCGGGCGGATTTATCCAGGCTGCCGCTTACGTGGATTCCGCGGTAAAAATCATCGCGGTCCCCGATCCTGCGCCAGGCCACGTCGCCCATGCGCGTAATAATGGCCATATTCATGACGGTATAAACAGAATCCGTCACTTCGACGGCCAGCTGGGAAAAAGGCGATCCGACGGGCCCTAAAACATAGGGAATGACATACATGATTTTCCCCTGCATGCTGTCCGCCATGATCGGCTCTAAGATTTCACGCATTTCAGCCGGTGCCATCCACTGACTGGTATCCGCGCCGTCCGCCGGATCTTCCGTGCAGACGTAGCTGTGTTCGTGCTGCGTCTCGCAATCGTCGGGTGTATTGCTGTAAGCGTAACAAGAGGGCCAGAGCGTCTCGTCCAGGCCCTTCATTTTTCCTTCGGCAAGCGCCGTTTCGGCCAGACGTTCGTATTCTTCATCAGATCCGTTGCACCAGTAAATCGCATCCGGCCGGCACAAGCGGGCCAATTCCTCTACCCACTTGCGAACGTATTCATTATTAATAATCATGAGGTAATCCCTCTGCTTTCCAACACATAGTTAAAGTTTAGCCAAAGAGGAAAATTCTTACAAGCAAAGGACTCTTGTTAAAGCGGCAAATTCTGCGGGCGCAAGTTGTTCAGCCCGCACGTTCAGCGGCAGATTTTCGGCCTTAAGCCACTTTTTCAGGCGCATTTTGTCATTTTTATCGGGGAAAGCATTCAAAAGCGTCTTGCGCCGCACGGAAAAAGCCTGACGGATGACGGCGTCCAGCTTCTCGGGCGCCTTTTCCAAAACCTCGCTGACCCCGGGCTTGGCTTTTTTGATCAGGGAGACAAAACGCGAATCCACCCGCGGCGCCGGATAAAACGCACCGGCTTTGACCACCCGATGGGCCCGCAGCTCGCCGTAAGCGGCAATCAGGACCGAGAGGCTGCCTTTGTTTTTGGATTGCGACTTCCCGTC
>CALLQJ010000303.1 GCA_938014865.1 uncultured Fastidiosipila sp. | reverse complement strand
ATGGTATTCTGATTGAGGCGTATTCCCCCTTGGGGCACGGCGAGATTCTGGATAATGAAACGCTTAAGATTATTGCCGCTAAATACGACAAGTCTCCCGCGCAGATTGCCCTGCGAAGCGGTCTGGAAAAAGATTATATTCTCCTGCCGAAATCGGCGCATGAAGAGCGCATCCGCGAGAACAGCGATATCTTCGATTTCTCGCTGACAAATGATGACCGGAATGCCATCGATAAGCTGGATTTCCCGGAATATTATCCGTCGGATCCCGATAAGATTAAATTCTGATCAGAGGATTTAAAATGACGGCCCGGGCTGCAATCCGGGCCGTCTCTTTTCAATAAAAAGATTCTTTTGCGAAATATTTAAAAAATTCGGAACGGAAGCAAAATAAGACTGCCGCCCGACGGAAAATTGCGTATAATAAGAGCTGTTCTGCAAAACGGCTCTTCGTTTTATATTTAAACAGGAAGTGAAAAGGGAAGCAAAACAATTGATGTGAATTCTGATAAGGAGGCACTGCGTATGGTGAAGAAGAAAAATACTGCTGATGGCTTTCGGACGGAGAAGACTTCGTCTCCATTCACGGAACGCAGCTGCAGCCTTAAGCATTTCCATTCTTTCGCCGATTCTTACGGCGGCAATCAGGACTGGTTTGAAGAGTTCGGCCGGGATCGTTATTCGGCTCTCAGAGCCTGCGGCATCATTGCCCTGCTGAATCAATTTGCATCTTTAGGCATGGCCTATCCCGAGGCGCAGAAGCTCTGGCCGGAGGAGGGGCTTCCGGAAAACAAAAGCGATTACATCCAATGGGCCTATACTTTAAGGCCTTATATCTGGCCCGGTCCTTTCGGCCTGCCCCGCGGCAGTGTGGTCCGCCGGGCATCGATGGCGTATGCGGCGGACCGCGGCGTGAATTTAGCCTGGAAGCAGATTTCCGGCAGGCCGTCGCAGGAAGAGGAGATCCGCTTTATCCGTTCCGGGCTCAAGGCGCATGTGCCGGTTTCGCATCTGGTCTGGCGGAGCGGCTATGAGGATTTGACCTGGCACTGGATCGTGATTACCGGGCTGGTCCGGGATCCGGAAAACTGTGTGAATGTGACGGCGGAGATGAAGGAAAAATATAAAGGGGAACTTTATATTACCTGCTCAAGCTTCGGGCGCAAGGAAGGCTATCCGCTGCGCATGGTCCGCAAAACCTTTCCCTTTCACCGCGAACTGCAGTATCCCGTGATCAAGGACTAGGCATGGAATACTGGGACCTTTTCGATGCCGCAAGGAGACCTTCGGGGCGCCGGCATAAGAAAGGCGAGCCGGTGCCTGAGGGATTCTATCATCAGGTGATCCATCTTGCGCTTTTTACGGAAGAAGGGCGCCTGCTCAGTCAAAAGCGTTCTCAAGAGAAAAGAAGCTGGGCCGGCTTATGGGATATCAGCCTGAGCGGCAGTGTAAAGGCCGGCGAAACGCCGGCGGAAGGGCTGCGCCGCGAGGCAAAAGAAGAGCTGGGCCTGGCGCTTCCGCCTGATTTAAAACGCCCGGCGTTCAGCGTCAACGGGCCCCATTATTTTGATGATTATTTTATTTTAATAACGGCGCTTGATCCCGATCGCTTAGTATTGCAGAAAGAGGAGGTAGAGGCCGTACGCCTGCTGACGGAAGAAGAAGCGGCAAGACTTTGGCGGCGCCGGGCTTTTGTTCCTTATGATCCTGCTTTTCTGCGCTATCTTTTTCATCTGGGGCGGGCGGAAAGCCATGAGAACTTTTCGGCGGAGGCGTACCGCTTCCAGATTCATAAAAGCGGCATCCTGCCGGACCGGACGTCCTGATTTCGGGAAGACCGCCGTCTGCCTTTTCCGGGGCGGGTGATTGAAATAAAGCGGCGCCCTTGATATACTACCTAAGCTTAGCGAGGTGTAGCGCAGATGGGAGCGCGCCTGCTTTGGGAGCAGGATGTCGCAGGTTCGAGCCCTGTCACCTCGACCAGATTCCCTGCAGGCCCTGTCGCCTGCAGGGCTTTTTTCTGCATAAAAACGGGGGTTTAGGGGCTTGCCGCTTTTGACAAAAAAAGGACGGCATGATAATTTTCTAAAGATATTAGCGTTTCATTTTTTATTTTGATCTGTATCTTTTGTCCCGGGGGGCGAAGCGAAAGGTACCGTATTCTGATTTCGCTTTATCTTGGTTTCGGCACAGCTTCTGCAGCGGGAGAACGGATATGAAAAACAATAATGAGCAAGGTCTGAGGGCACGTCTGCTCGCTTTGAGCAGCAAGCAGAAAAGCCTTTATGCGGCAGGCGTTCTGCTGATTGCCGTCCTGATTATTGTCTTAATAAGCAAAGGTTTCGGCCGGGGGACGCATGATGCCGCGCTGCGGCTCGCCGATCAGAAGATCAGCGATCCGTCCGCATCAGAGCAGAATGCAAAAGCGCCCGGTGACACGGCAGCGTCCGAAAGCTCTGCGGCGTCTCAATCAGAGGCGCGGATTCCTTATAAACTTAAAGAAAAAGTAACGGTGGAAGCCGGCATCGACGGGGTGGATATTGATGCTTTTTTCCTGCAGGGAAAAGAAGCGGCCGCCGGCGCCGGATTTGCCGGTGATCTTTCGCATGTGGATCTTAATGTGCCGGGACGCTATCCTTTAAAGCTTCTGGTGCAAGGCGAAGTTTCCGAGGTGATCCTGGAAGTGGAAGATACGATTCCGCCTGTTTTAAAACTGAAAGATCTCATCATGCCGATGGATCATAAAGTCAAGCCGGAAGAATTTATTGAAGAACTTTCGGATGCAACGAAAGTTACGCTTTCCTTTGCCGAAGAACCCCTTATGAATAAAAAAGAAAGCCAGAAGATAACGGTAATTGCCCGCGATCTGGGCGGCAACGAGAGCCGCGCCGAAGCGACACTGCGCTTTGTTTCCCTGGCGGCGAAAGTGACGGTGGAAGCGGGGGAGACGAGGCCCCTGACACTTGAAGATTTTCTTTTGGACGGTCTGGAGGCTTCGGATGTGGAGCCGCTGCAGAATCTGGCGGCCCTGGATTTTTCGTCGGTCGGCACGAAGCAGATTGCCTTCCTGATCAAAGGGGAGCCGGCGTACAGCTATGTGGAAGTCATTGATACGGTGAAGCCTGTCGTAAAAGGCGGGACGGCAAGCACCGCACAGGGGATTGCGATCCCGCCGAAGGCTTTGATTGCAGAAGCTTATGACGCGACCTCTCTGACGTATGAATATCTCAGCCGGCCGGATTTTCATAAGACCGGGACTTCGACGGTCCGGATCCGGGTGACGGATGAGGGCGGAAATTCTGTGACGGCGGAAGCTGTGCTGAAGGTCGTGCCGGATACAAAAGCGCCCGTAATTTACGGCGCAAGGGACTTCAGCTTCTGGTCGCATCAGGATCCGGGGTATCTGAGCGGCGTCTATGCCGCCGACGACTACGATCCGAATCCGAAACTTACGGTGGATGCCTCCAAGGTCAATACGGCAGTGCCGGGTTCTTATCCGGTCACCTATACCGCGACGGATCAGTCGGGGAATTCAAGCCGCAAAACCATTACGGTGACGGTTAAGATGAAAGAGCCTTACCGTCCCGGCGGTTCAACGGGCAATGCCGAACTCGACGGCTTATGTGACGCGGTCCTGGAAAGCATTATCGACGGGGACATGGATGCGTATCAGCAGGCGCGCAATATTTTTAAGTGGATGCGCCGGAACTTTGTCTATTACCGAAATTCCACGCAGCGCCGCAGCATGGTGCAGGGCGGACTCTTAGGACTCCGGCAGCGGCGCGGGGACTGCTTTGTCATCCGCGCGACCAATCAGGCCCTTTTAAATCGGGCCGGCATTCCGAATTACGGGCAGTCCACCGCCGACGAA
>CALLQJ010000302.1 GCA_938014865.1 uncultured Fastidiosipila sp. | reverse complement strand
ATACAAGTAATATACATAAAAAGAATAGCGATTAATCAAGTAGATCAATCGCTTTTTTGAGTTCCTCGAATGAGGAAGACCAGAAGCTGCAGGTGCAGATTGAACTTTTCCAGAATATAGTTCATCTGGTCTTCAAAGGTCTGATAGGCCAGGTCATAGAGCCCGAGTTCCGAAGATTTATCGATGATGGCCCGCATTTCTTCCGGGTCATTGCTTTCGATATAGGTTCCGGTGATGGCCTGATGCAGGCGGTCGAAGTCCTTGTCTTTCCGGTACTGAGCCGTATTGAGCGGGGTCAGAATGGTCTTGTCCAGGCTGTAGACATCCGGCGAACGCTCCAGACGGTAATAGACCGAGTCTTCATCGAGAAAGCCGATCACGACGTAGTCATCCGCTTCGGTGCGGAAGTGATCCCCGATGCTGAAATCCTCTTTGAAATCAATACCCAGAATAACGGGCGTATACGCGGCATCCACGGTCCGGTACGCCTCCGGGGCGAAGCGCTCGCCTTCCGCCAGGTGCAGCTGATAAAAATCAAAGAACGAAGAGCTCACCATCAAAACCTTGGCCTTCTGCATGCGCCCGCTCAAGCCAAAGGCAGCGGCGAGCCGGCTGTCTTTCGGAATCTCTTCGTCCAGCCGGCCGACCGTGTAATCTTCATGCTGCGTGCTCAGAAAGTCGTAAAAATCTGCCATGCGGTCCGTGATCCCCTCACTTTCCCGCATATGCCGGAGCTTTTCCGGCGAGGTCAGATCTTTCAGCAGGTACATGGGCCGGTCCCCTAACGTTTCTTCATAGATTTTGCGGTTCGCGGACATGTGGAAAAGGCTCATGATCGCAATGGTAATCAAGACAAAAGAGATCACGATTTCCACGGTAAAGAGCAGGTAGCGCCCGAAGTTTCGTTTGATATCTAAAAATGCATAGCGTATCTGACTCATCCGGCACCTCAATTCAAAGCCCCGATGTCCAGCCGTTTAACGTGCCGGTACAAGGCGAAGCCGCCGACCGTAATGCCGATCAGCAGGCAGGTCAGATAGGCCAGAAGACTTGAATACATATAAATATGATTGCCCACCAGCGGGAAAAGCCCGCTCAAAAGCAAAAGCGCGGCCAAAGCCCAGCCCGTCAGATAGGAGAGGCTGAACAAGATGAGGTAGTCGCGGCTGAGCATCATGAAAATGGCGGGAATGCTTGCCCCGCAGAGCCGGCGCACACTGATCTCATACATTCTTGCGTTATACCACAGACCGGTCATGGTCGAAATATGCAGCAGCAAAAGCACCAGCGTCAGCAGCAGCGCCATATACAAAAAGGGATTGGCCTCGATGGCGCTGATCAAAAGGGGCACCGTATCCTGCCGGACGATGTCGAGGGTATAAGAAAGGGAAGGGGCAAAGCCGTCCAGATACGCTTCGAGCCTGCCCAGGTCCCGCTCGAGCTGCAAAGAACCGAAGTAGTATTCGCCTTCCGGAGACTTCGTTTCCGCCGGGCTCCCGTTCATATTCAGATAGTATTTGCCTTCCACAACCGGGGAATCGCTGCGGTCACGGGTGCTGTAGACCCCCTCAACCTCATAGCTCAGGCCGTTATGCTTCACGACCGGGCGGGGAGAATCTTTCAGATAATTCAAATAGTATTCCTGCGAAACCAGGGCCACGTTCCGCCCCGACGCAATGTCCTCTTCGCTGATGCTTTCGCCCTGAATGATTTCCGGGGCAAAAAGCTCACCGCGAAACAAGACTTCTTTGCCGGGCGCTCCGCTCCTGATCCGGTAAAAGACAAAGTGATCAAAATGCTCCAGAAAATAATCCGTAAGCTCCGTCATCTTCGGTCCTTCGCCTTCGAGGCTCAGCGTCAGCCGGGCATAAGGCGAGGTCAGAAAATCCTGCGGCGTTAAAATCAGCTCCAGACTCGTTTGAATAGAAGTGGCCGCAATCGTCAGCAAAAAGCCCGTCATGATAAAGAAAAAAATCAATATTCTCGATTTCTTAAGCAGGTATTTCATAACGTCCTCTCTGAGATCCTTTTCTATGCATTATAAAGGCTAATCTGAATTTTACAACAATTTAACATTGAAGCCGGAAAAAATCCGTATCGAAGGGGCAAAAAAGCCTTTCGCGCTATAATGGCGCTATATTCGAGCGGTAATGGCGCTATAATAGAGTGCAGAAAAAGAATATGCCGTGAACCGACGGTTTAAAGCGTTTTATGAAGGAGATGATCGGATGCCGCTTCGTCTGATTCTTTTATTGATGACTTATCTGCTGCCTTTGACGCAGCTTGTTCTGGGCCTGAAATTTTCCGCCTCCGCCAAGCAGGAAGCGGCCAGCCTTCCGGAAGGCAATAAAACCGCGCACAAGGTCCATGAAGCAAAAGGCCTCCTGGCCAAGGGCTGGCGGGACGGCTCGATCGGCGCCGTGATTACGGCAACCGTCGCCATGCTGCTGGTCTTTTATCTGACGGACAATTTAAAAACCGCTGCCATTGCAGCCGTCTTTCTTATTTTTACGGAATCACTGGTCTTTATTCTGCCGTACTTCGGGCTCCGGCGCTTTTTCGCGGCGGAGGACGGCGAGAAGAACCGGGACGATAAAGAAGAGTGAAGTGCGGAAGCTCAGGAAGGATTACTCCGCGACTTCCTCGCTTATAATTACCCCTTTAAGGGATTCCAGCTCATCGGTAATGTCGCGGTGGGCTTTTCTTTCGTTGGTTTTGACGGAAAGCACCAGGGAAATCTCGCCGGCCAGGCCTTCCGGGGAGGAACTGAAGGAGCGGATTTTCCAGCCTTTGCCTTTAATCGTATCGAAGAGCTCGCGCATGGTGTGGTAGCTGTCCACCACCACAAAAAGATCGATGTAGCGTGATTTGACCTGAAAATAATTCTGCAGGCGGTCGAAGACGGAGAGCACCAGAAGCATCATGATAAAAACCAGGAGGCCGCCGGTGTAAAAACCAATGCCGAAGGCCAGGCCCATAGCCGCGGTCGCCCAGATTCCCGCGGCGGTGGTCAGCCCCCGGACATGGTAGCTGCCGCTTAAAATGATGGTGCCGGCGCCGAGAAAACCGATCCCGGAAATGACCTGAGCGCCGATGCGGCTCGGGTCGCCGGTCCCGAGATTTTCGTAGATAAACTGCCCGCACATCATCGCGGTACATGATCCGAGGCAGACGAGGACATAGGTCCTGAAGCCTGCCGCATGCCGTTTGTGGGTGCGGTCAAGACCGAGGAAGGAAGCGCAGAGCGCCGAGAGAACAAGACGCAGGGTCACGGACCCCGGGCTGAGGGCGGAAAATTGCATCCATTGGCTTAAATCCATCGTCATTCTTTTCGTGATTACCTTCCCAAGACTTTGGCGGCTTCAATTCCGGCCAGACAGCCGTCGCTGACCGCCGTGGCCACCTGCCGGACCGCCTTGACCCTTACATCGCCTGCCGTCCACAGGCCTTTTACGGATGTGCCGACGCCGTCTTGACGGATATAGCCGTTTTCTTCAACGGGGAGGACGGACGAAAGCGGGCTGCCGTTGCCGTTCTGGCCGATGAGGGCAAAGACCTCAATGCCGTCTTCGGCAAAGATTTCGGTATTGTTTTCGTCGTCCAGATAGACCGCCGTAATCTTGCCCTTGCCGTCGCTTTTGACGTTTTTCAAAGTAGCTCCGGTATGGACGATGACATTGTCTTCGGCCTCAATAGCCTCTCTGAACTGCGCAATGCACATCAGTTCCGGCTGATTCTGGACAATGTGGACTTCCCGGGCAAACTGCGACAGATAGAGCGCTTCTTTTCCGGCGCCGGCCGAACCGCCGTTCATGACCACAACATAGTCTCGGCCGGAGCCGTAAAACAAGCGCTCTATCTGGCGCAGT
>CALLQJ010000301.1 GCA_938014865.1 uncultured Fastidiosipila sp. | reverse complement strand
AAATTTCCTCGGCCGCCTCGTCCGCCTGATCTTCAAAACGCAGCGTAATGTGACCGAAGTAGGGCTTTTTTTCCATGCGCCCGAGCTTGCGGTACTCTTCTTTATAGTCTCGCTGCGCCGCATTTTGCCGGGCCAGTTCATCCTGCACCATGGCCGAATCCGCCTGCCCGACGGAATTTTCTTCTTTGAGCTCAAGATGTTCTTCCCAGGCCGCCGCCTTGAGGGCGATCATCTCGTCTTCCGTTTTCGCCGTCAAGCCTTTAAGTTCCTTCCGGCGCCGCTTAATAAATTCCGTGACCTCTTCAAGGTAGGCCTCTTCCCTGCGCCAAAGGCTTTGATTTTCTGCGGTTCGGGCCGCAAAGGCTTCTGTTTTATGCTGCTTCTCCACGCCTCTTCCTCCGTTTCTTCCCGGGAGCCGGACCCGGCTTCCGGCAGGACGCCTGCCGCTTTTCAGGCCGATGTTCTTATTCGGCGAAAAGCTCCCGGATATCGTCGAGATCCATGCGGTTAATAAAGGTGGCACCGGGCGCGACAATATCGTCCAAAAGCGCTTGCTTGCGCTGCTGCATTTCCTGTATTTTCTCCTCGATCGAACCTTTGGTGACCATGCGGAAAACCTGCACGACCTTGCGCTGGCCCAGCCGGTGCGCCCGGTCGGTCGCCTGGTTTTCCACGGCGGGGTTCCACCAGGGATCGTAGTGAATGACCACGTCGGCACCGGTAAGGTTCAGGCCGGTTCCGCCCGCTTTAAGCGAGATGAGGAAGACTTCGCCTTCCCCGGCATTAAAGTGCGAGACCAGCTTCAGTCTTTCCTTGGACGGGACCTGTCCGTCGATATAAAGCACCTGCCGCCCCTGTTTTTCCTGTCGCTCTTTTATAATCTTGAGCATCGATGTGAACTGCGAAAAGAGCAGAATACGATGCCCGCTTTCCGTAAGATTATTGACCAGGTCTTCGAGGGCATCGAGCTTGCCGCTGCCGCCGTCATAGCCCGGGACAAAGAGGGCCGGATCGCAGCAGATCTGCCGCAGGCGGGTCAGCTCGCCTAAAATATCCATGCGTTTCCGCCCGCGCTCCCGGCCTTCCGCCGCATCAAAGGCGCTGATCTGCCGTCTGGCATAGCCCAGATGCCGCCGGTACAAGGCCTGCTGTTCGGGGGTCATCGCACAGGGGATGTCGGTAATGATCTTATCCGGCAGGTCTTTCAGCACATCCTGCTTGAGACGCCGCAGGATAAAGGGCGAGACGAGCTGATGCAGGCTTTCCTGCACGGCCCGGAGCTCTTCCCGTTCTTCCGGATCAGCGCTTCTTTCGGGCCGTTTCACGCTCATCGCTTCGCCGAAGCGGTCCTGAAAAACGCCGTAAGAAACGAGATAGC
>CALLQJ010000300.1 GCA_938014865.1 uncultured Fastidiosipila sp. | reverse complement strand
GCCCGTCAGGATCGCGACGCCGATGGCCACGTGCAGCAGCGGGAACAGCGAGATCGATGCGCTCTGCGATCAGATACTGGATGAAACCGTAAGCCGTGACATGACGCCCTATGAGATGGCCAAAGCCTGTTTCCGCTATATCCGCCGCAGCTTCAGCTATAAATCAGGCGCCTCGGAAGGGCTTTCGGCCGAAGATACGGCGCTCCGGGGACTTCGCGAACGCGCCGGGGATGCGGAAACCTATACGGCGGTGAACCGGGCTTTGCTGACGAGGCTCGGCATTGAAAACACGGCCGACGAAGACGAGGGCATGCCTTATTTATGGATCAGCACGGAAGAGCGGGCCGTCGTCTGTGATCCCTTCCGGGGCTTTTTTGACCTGCCTTTAAGTCTGGCGGAGGACTACGACTGGCAAAGTGCTCTTTTGACGGGCAGCGAAAATCTCGTTTTTGAGCGGGTGGAAGAAGAAACGGACTATGAGACGATCCGCGAGGAGACGAGCGAGCTGGCAGAAGGAGAGGAAGAAGTCGTTCAGGAAGGCGAGAAAGGCCTGAGCCTGAACCTTTATGCCTTGCGTTTTGAAGACGGAGTTTATCTGGGCAGAAGCCCGCTTTACGATCCCGTCGTGCTGCTGGAAGCCAGAGATGAAATCATCGAAACGGGGATGAGCGGGGAAGAGGAAGAAAATGATGCGCCCGAGTTTATCGGCGTTCCGCGAGTCGTTTATCTTGAGGCAGGAGAGTACTACAATTTCCGCAGCGGCATCAGCTGCTATGATGCGGAAGACGGGGAACTGAGCTACTCAGTCGACCGCGGCGATTACAATCGCTTCAGCCCCGGCACCTACTATATTACGTATACAGCCGTTGACAGTGCGGGCCGCAGCGCCCGGGCCAGGACGCGGGTGGTCGTGCGTGCAGAAGATACCCCGAGCCCGACGCCGAGTCCGGTTCCGACGGTGACGCCGACGCCTGAAGTGACCCCGACCCCGGAACCGACGCCGACCCCGACCGTGCCGCCTGAAGTGAGCCCGACGCCCGAGGTGACGCCGACGCCTGAAGCAACGCCGACGCCGGTACCGACCTTGCCGCCGGAGCCGACGCCG
>CALLQJ010000299.1 GCA_938014865.1 uncultured Fastidiosipila sp. | reverse complement strand
GACGGTGAAACTTTGCGCAAATTCGTGTATGCCGCATCGGACTTAGGCATATCCATAATCGCAGAATATGCTTTTTCAGCGGAAAACTCGAAACGGCCGCAGAAAGAAATTGATGCCATCATGGATCTGTTTTTTGACTTCTTTGACCGGTATCGCGGGGAACTTAAAAATATAGACTGCAGGGTGCGTTTTTCCGGCCGGACAGAGGGGCTGCCGCCGAAGGTGGTCGAGACGATCCGGACAGCGGAGCGGGAATCGGCCCATTGCCGGGGCATACAGCTGATCGTCGCCTTTAATTACGGCGGCCGTCAGGAAATTCTGGATGCGCTCAAGAAGCTGAATGCGTCCCGGCTTCAAGCTGGGATTCCGGCGGATGAGCCGGTCAGCGAAGAAGAATTTTCCCGCTTCCTTTATCTGCCGGATGTCCCGGACCCCGATCTTATTATCCGTTCGAGCGGCGAGATGCGCCTTTCGAATTTTCTGCTTTGGGAAGCCGCTTACGCGGAATTCTGGGTGTCGGATATTCTCTGGCCGGATTTTACAAAAGAAGACTTAATGCAGGCGATTTCCGATTATAATGCGAGGGATCGCCGATACGGAGGACTGAGTAATGGCAAATAAAAGAGTAGTGACCGGAACAATATTCTTTGCGGTACTGGCTGCATTTTTAATCGGCTCCGTCTGGCTGCCGTATTTAATTGTGATTTATCTGACCGCTGCCGCCGGACTCAGCGCCGTGGAAATCAGCCATGCGCTGCGCAATAAATTCAGACCTTTTTCTCAGACGGCGGTCTTTATCGGCGCGCTGACGATGCTCAGCCCGCTTATCGTATGGATTGCTTATAAAGATCTGCGGCACTGGCACATCCTGCGCAAAGAAGAGCTGCCCTTGGACGTCAACTGGGCCACGGATTTCATCTGGCTTACGGCCTGCGGCGTCTTGATTTACTTTTTGATCTTTTTGAGTCTTTCCTTTTTAAATGTGATATTTAAGCTGATTCGAAAAGGACCGGAGCATCTGCCGCATGCCGTGGCGGCAACGGGCGTCACGCTTGCCGACGACGGCCGCTTCTTTCACACCGGGATAAGCC
>CALLQJ010000298.1 GCA_938014865.1 uncultured Fastidiosipila sp. | reverse complement strand
GTAAAGATCCGTCTGTTTGCATGTTTGTTTCACTGTTCAATTTTCAAGGTCCGTGGCCCGCTTTTTGCGAGCGCTTGACTATAGTATCAGCGTATTTATCTTAAGTCAAGGACATTTTTCATTAAATTCATTGCCTTCTCGCTACTCAGCCGGGCGTTTCATTTCCCTGCTTTTGCATATTTCTTTTTACGCTTTTCTGACCTAAAGGCCGAAAGCCGCCCTAAGGGCGGCTGCGGACGGCATAAAACGTAAAAATCGGGTGCCGGACAGAAAAACACCCGCCGAAAACAGCATGCAGCGGGGTCGGGCCGGGCTTTGCTCCTATATATACATTTATAAAAGCGCTCGGGCTGTCTTTTTGCGTTTTCCCTCTTCGGAAAAAGATTTATAGTTTTGAGATACTGTGTTTTCTTTTTATTTACGCCGGATCTACGCGCTCGGGGCGGAAGGCCAGGCGGTCCGCGGCGATGTTGCGGTACTCGATGCCGTTGCGCGAACCGTTAAAGGAGAGCCGGCCGGCGGCCCCGTGGACATGTCCGTAGTAGCAGCGGCGCACCGCGGCGTCTTCCAGAAGCGAAGAAAACACCGTCTCCCGGCCGTCCCGTCCCAGCGGCGGATAGTGCATAACGGCAATCCGGGCATAGGATTTTTTGTCGCGGGCTTCGATTTTATCGGCGGATTTTACGGAAAGCTCCAGGCGGATGCGCTCCCGGCGGAGAATTTTTTCATCCTCGGTCGTAAAGGCTTCATCGGAAGGAAGCAGCCAGCCGCGGGTGCCCAGGAGCAGCAGCGTCTCCCTTTCCGCCTCGGGCAGCAGCACGGCTTCATTTTGAAAAAGCTGCAGGCTGTCGAGCCCCGCCTCTTCAAAAGCCCGCATCACCTTCGTTTTTGTCCCCCACCAGTAATCGTGATTGCCGCGCAGAAGAATCTTGCGCCGTCCGGGCAGGCCGTGCAGGAAACGCAGATCCTCCAGGGCTTCTTCCAGATGCATGGCCCAGGAAATATCCCCGGCAATGATCACGCAGTCCTCCGCGCCGACTTCTTTTTCCCAATGCGCGGCCAGACGCGCCTGATGATCGGCCCAGCCGGGCCCGAAAACGTCCATCGGCTTGCTGCCGTCGGCGGAAAGATGGGTATCTCCTATGATCCAAACGGCCACCTCATGCCTCCTTTTCTTCCTTCTCCGCCGCTTCATCCGGATGAAAATGCCGGTACACCGCTTCGGAGAGCTTGGGTCCTAATGAGGGAACTTTTTCTTCGATTTCCGCGGCAGACGCTTCGCTGATTTCTTTGAGCGAGCGGAAGGCTTTGAGCAGTTCTTTGCGCCGGGCCGGGCCGATGCCGGGAATTTCTTCAAGTTTGTAGCGGCTCTGCCGGCGCTTATGCATTTTGCGGCTGGCCTTGCCGGCCAGGCGGTGCGTTTCATTTTGAATGGCGGCCAGAAGCCGCAGCAGCGCGAGCTTTTGTTCACGCTCGGTATTCGGATCGCGGGAAAACCAGCTGAGTTCATTCGGGCTTTTGTCGCTCGATACGCCTTCTTCGTCATGGCGGATCAGGCCTAAGGCGGCTTCAAGTTCAATGGTTTCCCCGGACGAAAGCACGAGCCCGCGGGTCCGGTGGCGTTTGTCTTTTACCATGCCGGCCACGGGAATGTCCTCGACCTGATGTTTTCGCATCACGGGTTCAAGGGCCCGGACATGGCCCAAGCCGCCGTCGGCCAGGATCAAGTCGGGACGACGCCCGAATTTATCATCGCCCAGGCGGGCCAGGCGCCGGTCGAGGGCCTGGGCCATGGCGGCGTAATCGTCCTGCCCTTCCTGATTGCGGATGTGGAAAATCCGGCCTTGTCCGCGGCGGGCGCGGCCGTTTTCAAAAACCGCCATCCCGCAGGCCATATCGTCTTTGCCGGTATTGGAGATATCGAAGGCTTCGATCCGGCCCGGCGGGTAGTCCAGCCCGACGATCTCGGCGAGCAGCTGCAAGGCTTCGTCAATCGCCTGCTGCCCGGAACCGGCAATCAAGGTCCGGCGTTTAAGCGCCTGGGCCGCATTCTTATCCGCCATCTCCAGCACTTTTCGTTTTTCGCCGCGCTGCGGGAAGCGGATTTCCGCCTTGCGCTCTGCCAGGGTCGTTAAAAAGGCCTGCAGTTCCCTGCCGGGACTCACGCTCTCATCGGCCAGCTCCGGCAGCGAGGTCAGAACGATCGGCGGCACCATGGCCGCCTGCGGATAGTACTGTTCGATAAAGGCCGAGAGAATATCCTGATCGCTGCTGGCCGGCGAATCCAAAAAGTAAGTCGAGGTGCCCGTGATTTTCCCGCCCCGCACTTCCAGCTTCAGCACGCAGACCTCGGCATTGTTGCGGGCCAGGCCCAGCGCATCCCCGTCAAACTCCGTGTCCAGGACCGCCAGCTGCTCCTCCTGCAGATTGTTCAAGGCCTGCAGACGGTCGCGCAGCACGGCCGCCCGTTCAAAATCCAGAGCCGCCGAGGCCTTTTCCATTTCTTTCTGCAGACGTTTTTGTATCCCGTCATAGCGTCCTTCCAGAAAATCACAGACTTCACGGACCACCTTGCGGTAAGCCTCCGCCGGCACCGTCCCCAGGCAGGGCGCGATGCAGCGGTTCATATGATAATTCAGACAGGGCCTCTCCTTGCCGATATCCCGGGGGAAAACGCGTTTGCAGGTTTTCAGGGGAAAAAGCGCATGAATCGTCCGGAGCGCCTGCCACAGATCGCCGTTCAGATACGGCCCGTAGTAGCGGGCGCCTTCTTTTTCGTCCGGACCTACGCGGTAGGCTTTCATCACACGCGGATACAATTCATTTAAAGTGACCCGGATATAAGGGTAGTCCCGGTCATCTTTTAAAAGAATATTATAAAAAGGCATGTAGTGCTTGATGAGATTGGATTCCAGCACCAAGGTTTCCAATTCATTTTGGCACAGTAAAAATGAGAAATCGCGGATATGCGAAATCATCGCCATGACTTTTTCATTGCCCTGCGGATTCGGCCCGAAATAGGAACGCAGGCGGCGGCGCAGATTAATCGCTTTTCCGACATAAATAACAGAGCCCGAGGCATCTTTCATCAAATAGACACCCGGGCTCTCAGGAACTAAATCCAGACGCGCTTCAAAATTATGGTCTTCGCTGCCCAACAGAAGTCCTCCTCAGCTTCTTAAAAAGGAACTCAGGATAACTCAGGATTCTCCAAATACGCTACGACGGTTTCCAGCGCCTCGTCTTCATCCGGCCCCTCTGCCGTTACTTCAATCTCGGCATTGTCGGCAATCCCGAGACTCATCACACCCAGTAAACTCTTGCCGTTCGCGCGGCGCTCGCCGCACTGCAGCCATATGTTTGAGCGGAAGGATGATGTCTTTTGAATAAGCACCGCTACCGCCTTCATCTGCATATCATCTTCGCAGTGAAAAACGACTTGCTTCTTAACCATTCATTACCTCCAAGGTGTTCTTGACAAACTGTTTCAAATAAAAATAAGCAAAATAATTCTAGTTTATGTGAAGCCGCTTGTCAATAAAAGTGTCGAAAACTTTCCCTGTTTTTTGTGAAAACTGCCAGGTCACGACGCATCCGTCCGCCGGCAGAAACGCTCACGTGTACAGCCTTAAGCCTTCTCTTCTTTCAATACTTCTGTTTTCTCCTCTGGGCGACTTGTAAAATAAACTGAAATAAAAAAGGCTCGCCACAATTCTGTACAAT
>CALLQJ010000297.1 GCA_938014865.1 uncultured Fastidiosipila sp. | reverse complement strand
TTCCTTCCGGATCAGAGTTTACTTTATTCTTATGAGTTTTTAATTCTTAAGATTATTTCTTCTCTATTCCTTTTTGAAGTCTCATGAAGTGCCTTTGATGATTTTTTCAAATCAGGAGCTCTTCTTCGTTTCTTCTTTGCTTTGACGTCCGGTTTATACTGACCGTCGTTTCCGCGATTCTCATCTGCGGTGGAAAGCTTTTAGGACTTTATACCTGTTTGGTATTCCCTGGAGCTTAGTTATATGATAGGCCCCTCCCGTGATTCTGTCAAGAAATAAAGTGTTAAATATTCCTTAATTCGTATGATTTGACAGTTTTAACATGTATAAAAGTCTTCAAATGTGAAATTAACAAGAAAATTAAGCAAAATGCCGAAGAAAAGCCCTTTTTCCGCTTTCTTTTTGTTTGCGGCTTCTTTTATCCCGCCGATCTTGCCTTGCTTCACAGCTTGCGCTTTTATTTTTCCCCAAGAAAAAAAGCCCCCGCCTTCCGGGAGCTTTAAGAGACAAAAGCAGCTCCGGCGAACCCTTAAAGCGTCTGCCCGTACTTGCCTTCCCTTTCTCGATGACTGTTTTCCATTCTTTCGCACACGTTCGTTTGCTCTTCCGACTATCCGAATCATTTCTGCTGCTATGAGATAACGCTCGTTATGCCTTCTTGGCCGGGTTTAAAAATTTTGTCATTGGATCTGCTTCCTTTATGGATTGTAGATTCTGACGATCGTTACCCTGATAGAATGTGCGATCGAACGCTCAGCGTCTCGCGATCTTCGGGCGGCCTCAGCTGCCGTCTGATCTTGATTTATACTGACATCATCTCCGCGATTCTCATCTGCGGCGGAAAGCGTTCAGGGGGTCTTCCTTGCGGTATTCCCCGGAGCTCAATTTCACTATAATTTCCTATGTATACATTGTCAACGGCCTTTTATATTATCACTTCATCTTTCTATATAGTGCACAAAGTCCCGGGGCCTTATACGAAAAGATTCCCGAGGAACGTTTCAGACGGACTCGGCTTTGTGCTTGGGAAATTTTGCTCTTTATCGATGTACTATAATTTTACGTATAAATATTTTAATGAAGGATGATATGAACGATGATCAAAGAAAATGATAGTGAATTGCTGCGCAGAACGCTGTCCTATTTCAAGGACTATATTCAATACGATACGCAGTCCGATCCGGCGTCTGAAAGCTGCCCCTCGAATCCGAAGATAAGAGTTTTGGCCGAACGAATTGTCCGGGACCTTCAGGATCTGGGCATTGAAGCTGAGGCCGACGAGCATGCCTATGTTTATGCGAGCCTTCCGGGCAATCACCCCGCCCGCTATACGATCGGCCTGATTGCACATACCGACACCTCGCCGGACTTGAGCGGCGCAGGAATCAAAGCCCGGCGCATCACCTATGAAGGCGAGCCCGTGCTGTTAAATGAAGAGCGTGAAGCGTATAAAAACGGCGACGAAGAGCCCGTGATTTTAAGCGAAGAGCTTTTCCCGCAGCTGGCCGCCGAAAAAGGCGGAGACATCATTGTCACGGACGGACAGACCCTTTTGGGCGCCGACGACAAGGCGGGCGTTGCGGAGATCATGGGGCTTCTGGCGCACCTTCAGGCGCATCCGGAGATCCCGCACGGGATGCTTAAAATCTGCTTTACGCCGGACGAAGAAATCGGACGCGGAGCGGATCTTTTTGACGTAGAGCGCTTTGCTGCGGATTTTGCCTACACCGTAGACGGCTCAAGCCCCGGCGAAATCGAATGGGAAAACTTCAACGCTGCGTCGGCCCGCGTCGTCATCAAGGGCCGGAACGTACATCCCGGATCAGCGAAGAATAAAATGATCAATTCGCTTTTATACGCCGCCGAGTTCATCCGCAGCATGCCGGCCGATGAAACCCCGCAGTGCACCGAAGGCTATGAGGGCTTTTATCACTTGAATGCGATGCAGGGCGATGTGGAAGAAACCGTCCTGGACTATATTATCCGGGATTTTTCTGCCGATAAATTTGAGGCGCGCAAAGCCTTTATGGAAAAACAAGTCGATGCGCTGAATGAAAAGGCGGGGCAGAAGATCTGCAGCGCAGAGATTAAAGACAGTTATTACAATATGAAAGACAAGATCCGCCCGCATCGTTTCCTGATTGATTATGCAAAGGAAGCCACGAAAGAAGCGGGTCTGGAGCCTGTTGAAACGGCCATCCGGGGCGGTACGGACGGGGCCCGTTTATCGTATATGGGCCTCCCCTGCCCGAATCTTTTTACGGGGGGACAAAATTATCACGGACGTTATGAATATCTCTCCGTCAAGGGCATGGAGAAAACCGTGGAAATGCTGCTTTCGCTGGTTCAGAAATTCATCGAATAGAAAGCGGCCGGGACCGAAGGCTTTGCCCGAGACCGAAGCCTTGCCCCGTAAGGCGCTGCTGAGCGGAAACGCTCAGCGGCGCTTTTGTTTTTTCTCTTTCTCTTTTATCTGCTCGCGCTTTTTGCGGCTGCGGTCTAAGATTTCACTGACATCGGGGGAGTCTTCGCGGTTAAAGGCATAAGACGCCTTGAGCTTGCGCAGCTTATGCAGCTTGATTCGTTCGGCTTCGATGCGCTTGCGGCGGATATAAAGGCCGATAAAAAGCAAGAGCAAAACGACGCCTGTGATGATAAAGACGGGGGCATGCGATTTTTGCTCCGCCTCATCTTCCGAAGGTTCTGCATTTTTCGTGTGTTTTGCTTCCGTCCCTTTTTCTGCGGCTGAGGACGCCGCCTTTTCGCTGCTGTCGATTTTGTCATCGGATGCGGCAGCATCTTCGGTTTTTATACACGTGCGATGATCACGGCTGCACTTGAAGGTGAAT
>CALLQJ010000296.1 GCA_938014865.1 uncultured Fastidiosipila sp. | reverse complement strand
TTTCAATGAATTTCTGCGACTGGACAAACATTCCTCCTGAGCCGCAGCAGGGGTCATAAACGCGTCCGCTGTATGGCTGCAGAATCTCAACCAAAGTTTTAACAAGACACGTAGGCGTAAAAAATTCACCTGCTCGTTTTCCTTCTTGCTCGGCAAAACGATTGAGGCAATATTCATAGGTTCTTCCCAGAATATCTTTCTCGCTACTATGATCTGCCATTTTTATATTCGTAAACAGATCAACAACTTCTCCAAGTCTTTTTTTATCAAGCTCAGGTCTGGCAAAATTTTTCGGAAGAACATTCTTGAGCATAGTGTTTTTATTCTCAATTTCTCTCATTGCATTATCAATAACTTTACCGATTTCTTCCGTTTTTGATGCTGCTGCAATTGTATTCCAACGTGCCGTGGGCGGAACAAAGAAGACATTAACTTCAGTATAGGCATCCTTATCCTCAATATCGTCATCATTATCAAGGAGTTCTTGATATCTCTCTTCAAATTTATCTGAGATATACTTTAAAAATATAAGCCCAAGGATCACATGCTTATATTCTGAAGCATCCATATTGCCACGCAAAATATCGGCGGCAGCCCATATTTTTTCTTCAAAACCAATAGAAGCCGAATTATTATTTGCCATATAAACCTTCCTGCAGATTCAATCTATTTCATCAATATTTACTATTAATTCTAACAGAAATCTATTTACAGCAAGCCTTTGCGCCGGAAATGCCGTTACTTCAATAAATCTGCCGGTAAACAAGGCAACAAAATCCCAAATCGGTAAAAAGGCATTTGACCCTGTAATGAATGGCGCATTATGGGGGAGCGCATAGAGTGGATAGCTCGGGTTACGCTTCTTCTCTCGTCCATATAGCGGCAGAGGTGGAGCGGAAGGCATCACCTCACTTCCAGGTATGAAAAAAGACCGATGATCAGTCGACCTTAGCTTGTTCGTTTTTGCTTATTCGTTTTACATATCGAGAAGATCGGCATGACTGCCGGTTCTGGCAAGGGCCAGGACAAGTGCGCCCCGGTCGATCTTATAAACCAGCAGCCGGTCGGGCTGAATATGGCATTCACGATGTCCTCGCCAATTTCCGCTTAACTGATGGTCTCTGTTTTGCTCGGGTAAAGGCTTACCGGCTGCTAAGATGCGGATGATATTATCGAAAAGCTCAATGGAAAGATCCCGCTTCACAGCGAGCTTATAATCTTTTTTGAAGCGGGATGTCCCAACAATATCAAGCTTCATCTCTTGAGCTCCTTAAGTGCTTCTTCCACATTGGCGTATCGTTTAGTCTTGGGATCACGGAGCAACTGCTCTGATTCAAGCAGTGCCGGCAAGGTTTCTTTATTGGGCTGATCCTGCTTAATCTCAAAAGGAAAGCCACCTGCCCGAATCGCCCGGCGCAAAAAAACATTGATAGCAGTTGTCAAATTCATGCCAAGATCCCGGAACAGAGCCTCACTCTCCTGTTTCAACTGCTTGTCTATGCGCACACTGAAATTTGTTGTTTCGGCCATGATGTTCACCTCCTGTTCTTGCGAAGATTATATTCTGTGTGCAACGCAGAACCAATCTATAATCTGTCTATTGCACTTATTTTAGAAAGTGATAGCCCGCGCTCGTCATAAACCGAAGCTTCTCTGTCGCTTACCTGATTGCGAATCGCCCGGTCAAGCCCCATGATGAGCGCCACCGCACCGTCGATGCGTTCAGTAAACAAAGCTTGTTGTTTTTTGATAAATTTAGTACTAAGCTTTTTCTGTGCTATTAATTTGTGACGTTATGTAGATCACGTGAGCTGGTTCTTCCTGGGGAATCGGCTTTTCATTTTCCACGTGAGCCTTTTGCTGAGGACTTCTCGGTTCGCAGTAAAACACATGCATTACCTGTTCACCGTTACAGAACTAAATGGCCTTGGGGTTAGTAAATTCAGGACCGCGGCCGGTCAGAATAACAGGGAATAACTGCCGAAACCTTTCAGGGCCCATGGTCTTCTGCAAGCTGCGAAAAACCCGTGAGATTTGTCCGGCTGTCTGCTGCTCAAACAGGAAAGCCATATAGAAACCGCTCTGTACCCACTTCAAACACAAAAGCATTTTTGACGACTCTTTGCAGCCTTCAACTTTAATTTTAAAAAATATTCCGGCACTATTTTCAAGTTCAATCTGAAAATAGTGCCCAAATATCCAGGCTTGGTCTTTATGGTTTTTCACCAAAGCATTTAAAAATCAGTCTTCATCATTACTATCTGCCGCTGTCCTAATTATGACACGAGACCCGCGAACCCAAGCCCGAACAATATTTCGCCCCATTTTCGCTTGCGCTTGCGAAGATGGGGCGAGGAGCAACAAACAGTTTCAGAGCAGCGGACCCGATGAGGACCGGTGAGGGAGTATGAAGCGATTCTAGTCGAGTTCAATGCGCTTCAACGCCTTCCCCCCTTCACTCACCTCTACCTTTCCGTCCGTGACTTCAACATCATAAATATAGGTCACGGGCTCGGGATACCAGTCGCCGGCTTCGAGCTGAAGCTGCCCTTTCTCGTCACGTGTGAAGCGGATCGTCTGAAACGGCGTAATGAAACTGCCGTGATACTTTCGATTGCTCCCGTCATAAAAACTCAGGTCAAAGCTGCTGACGCCGGACGTCGGCCCGAGTCCCAGCAGGCAGCGTTCAAGCCTCCCGTCGCTGTCGATGTCGCAGTAGGTCAGATCAAACGCGCTCTCGCTCAGCATGTCCTCGGTCAGAAGCTCATAAAGAAGCGGGACGCAGCGCTCGCAAACGGCGTCCTGCGGCAGGGTCTCGGAATCGGAAGCATTTATCGTCTCCCGGGGCTCCACGGCACTGACTTTTTCTTTTTGGCTGTCGGCTTGGCTGTCTGCGAGGAAGAAATACCCCTTAGCTACGCCGTTATCCATGGTCGAACTGAACACCAGATATGGATAGCTGTCCTCAGCGGGCTTTTCGCTCGGCTCGGCCGAGGAGACAGAGGCCGTGTGCCAGGCTTCTCCGTCAAAGGCCACGTCCATCAGGCTGTACGGCGTGTCAGGCTCTGCACTTTCGAAATAAAAGCGCGCGCTGTCCTTCTTGCCGAGGGCGGTTTGGGCCACAAGCTGCTGCCAGCGCTCCGCATTGTCCTGCAGCATACCGTCTTTAACGATGACGCAGCCATCTTTGAGGGCGGCGTCGCGGGAATAGCCGGACGCAAGCTTCACGAGTTCTTTGGACGGCGGGGAAGCGGAAGGACGTGTGGTCAGAAAACAGACCGCCGCGACAATCGCCGCCGCCACCGCGACCACTACTGCCCAAAAGGCCGGCTTCTTATAGTTCAGGATATTCTTGACGCGGGTTTTGACCGCAACTTCGCCAAAGGCCACCGGGCAGGCCGCCAGAATTTTGCGCGGCGCGCTCAGCGACAGAAGCGTCAGCGAATAGTCCGCCCGCTCGTCACGGCTGAGATCCGCGATCACAGCTGCGTCGCAGGCCAGCTCGATATCTTTGCTGAAGAGGGCATACGCCACCCAGATCAGCGGATTAAACCAGTACACGCTGAGCAGAACAAAGCCCAAGAACTTGCTCCAATGATCCAGCCGTTTGATGTGCGTCTTTTCATGTGCGATGACGTAACGGCGGCTCATTTCGGGCAGTGAAGCCGGCAGGTAGATCTGCGGCCGGAAAAGGCCGAAGACAAAGGGTTCGGCAAGCTCTTCACTTTCCCAAATATTATCCTCCAGCCAAGTGGCCGTCCGGACCTGCTTTTTGAGTTTCAGCCAGCAGAGCAGGGTGTACACCAGCAGGGCCGCCATGCCGGCGAGCCAAATCCCGGCAAAGACCGGAATCCATACCTGCAGCGGGTTTATGCCGGCTCCCGCCGCCGGGGCAAAAGCCCCCTCCACCGCCGGATTGACAACACTGTTCAGCGCCGGAATGCCGCTTCTGATCCCCGGATCGGGGGCTGTCATGATCGCCGGGCTGATGGTTTCCGCGCTCGGCACCAAGCTCACCCGGCTCTCGAGCGTAAACGGGAAAATCAGCCGGAAGCCGACCAGGCCCCAGAGGAGAAGATTAAAACGGCGGGGGCTTTTTCTGAATACAAGGCGGATGAGTAAAACCACCAGAATCAGCCAGCCCGCAGCGATGCCCATGTTCACTATTTTAAGAAACAGCTCACTCATTGCCGCCCTCCTCCCTGTAACGGTCGATCATGCGCTGCAGTGCATCGATTTCGTGCTCCGAAATTTTCTGATGACGTGTAAACGTTGCGATAAATGCGGGCACCGAGCCGCCAAATTTCTTCTCGACCAGCTCATCAATTTCTGCCGCCTGCACCTGATCCTGTGACACCAAGGACGTTACGATCGTGTTTTCATTTTTTAGGATGCCACGTTCGGACAGCCGCTTGATCACGGTATAAGTCGTACTGGATTTCCAGCCCAGCTCTTCCCGGCAAAGCGCCACCAGCTTGCCGCTTTTGATCGGTTCGTGCTTCCACAAAATCTCGCAGAAGCGATATTCACTTTCAAAAACTTTTGGTACATCCATAGGGCGAATTCTCCTCTCTGCTTATTTAGTCTAATCCATTAGAGTCATCTTTAGTCTAACCCATTAGACTAACTAAAACAAGTTGAAAAAACTGCCCGGGACATCAATTTGTAACGGGCGTCAAAATTCCATCGCTGAGATTAAATATTCTGTCGCATTGTCTTGCAAGATCCAAATCATGTGTTACGATCACCACGGTTTTTTTGAAATCGTCCGCCATTTCCCGCAGGCAATTTATTACTATCGTTGAATTCTCCTTGTCTAATGAGCCGGTCGGCTCATCCGCCGGGATAATTTTCTGATCGTTTATCATACTGCGTATAATTGCGACCCGCTGTCGTTATAGGTTTGATATTCAATGCTCCTGCCGCTTTTCTCGATAATGTCCGTTAATTCAGAAAGGGTTTCTCCGTTATCAATATTCGTAAAAAGGAGCCCCTGCATTTCACTGATATCAGAGAGCGGATAATAAAAGAATGCATCGCCTTGAAAAGCGGGCGCTTTGTCTTTATCGAACGCGCCGAGAATACGGCAGTTATATTTCCGCGGAAAGAGAAACTCACCCTCTGTATAATATTGCAAGTTTACATTATTTTTTGAACAACAGCGCTTTTTGCTTCTTGTCCGTTAAAGGGAATATGCCATGTTTTATCAAACCATCCCGCATAGTCAACAGAGGCAATTCCCGCCGAAGAAAAGCCCTTGTAAAAAACCACCGCATGATTGTTTTTGGCCCATTCAGTAATATCTTCCCGCAGTGTCCTAAGCTCTGCAGTCGTCTGCATACCCGGTTCGCTTTCATAGTCAAATACGGTAAATCCTGTGAAATCATCGGATGCAGAATCGTAGTGCATATTATAAACAAGATAAAAAAATAAGCTCGTCAGCATAAAGACAAATAATAATGCTGTAAAAGAAAGCCTCTCGCCTATTCTTTTTCCCATTATGCCCCTCCGTTACCACATCTTATGATTTCACTTTGCTGCTAATATCTTTCCGTCATTGTTCGCTTCTGTACTCTAAAATATCGCCGGGCTGGCAATCCAGCGCCGCACAGATTGCGTCCAGCGTCGTAAAGCGGATCGCCTTCGCCTTGCCGGTCTTCAGATTGGAGAGATTGCTCACGGTGATATCGACCAGCTTGCTCAATTCCTGCAGCTGCATCTTCCGCTTTGCCAACATGACATCCAAATTTACAATAATAGCCATAATTACACCGTCAAATCATTTTCTTCTTTGTAGCTGACCGCTGACTGAAAAATCCGCGCCACGAAATAGATCAAATTTGCTGCGCTGAACAGGATCAGCGTCATCAGAATCATGTAGCTGCCGACAAGACCGGCCTCACTCCCGATTTTGGCGTAAGTATAAATGATCATGACCACGGCGGTCAGGAACGCGAAACTCAAAAGATGCCCCATCGTGTAGATCATGCGGATACTCCCCTGATCAAAAATATTCTTCCGTATGCTCTTGATCGCGAAAACGAGCAGCACGATGACCAAAGCGAGAATCGCCGTCACAATAAGATAAGTGAAAATCAGCAGCGGTGTCCGCATAAACGCGATTTCCGGACTCGCCTCGGCGAATTCCCCGGAAACGAGATACAGAAAGACATAGCCGAAGCAGACCACGGGAATGCCGAGAATCAGGGTGACAATCAGAATGACGTTGTGAATCTTTCCCGCACGACCGGGATTTTTTAAAATAGTTTTACCATGCATATTCAGAGATATCCTTTCACCGGCGGATCATGTATCCGTCTTCAGCCGCAAAACGCACTGAACTCATCTGTATTTGCTTCAGATAATACCACGGGTGAAATCGAAAAGCAACAAATATTTATCGTTTATCGATAATTTTTACTTTAAATTCGGTAATATTTGCTTGGAAGGCCGGGCCGGCGGATGCCTGCTCACTCCGTCCCGGTCGGATTCTCAGGGCTCTGATACTTTTTCGTTGAATTTTTCCAAAAAGTCCTTGGAATTTACCCAGAAATCTTCAGAATTCTTATCATTTGCGAAGTATCCGCTCACTTCATCTAAGGCCATAGATCGGAAGAGCACACGTCTGAACTCCAGTCACAACGCTTAATCTCGT
>CALLQJ010000295.1 GCA_938014865.1 uncultured Fastidiosipila sp. | reverse complement strand
CGCTGCCGGGCGCTATGCCCTGCAGCTTAAGCCGTGCATCCTCTTTGACGGCGTCTATCACCATGTGAAAATGGCCGTAAGCTCCGATAATAACAATATTCATTCTCTTTGTCTTCTTTCCTCTGAAAACCGTCTTTGATTTCTTTTTTTGTAATCCGCCCAGACCCTTTCAAACCACAGGTCGCGTTCCGGGATCGGACGTACTTTGCGCCAGCTTATGCGAAAGCCTTCCGCCTCCTGCGAAATTTCCTGTACGCAGTCCGAAAAGTCGTTTCTGCCTTCGCCGTCGAGCAGGAGGAAACTCCCCCGGCTCTTCCCGCCGCGCTGAATGTAATCCAGCATGGCTTCTCCGTAGACAATCTGCGCCCGGATGCGTTCAAAATTCTGCAAGGCTTCTTTTAATTCGGAAGGATCCTTTAAGACCTGATCTTCGAGCTTGTCCTGCTGGGCTCCGGCTTCTTTAAGCAGCTGCTTCAGGCCCTCCTCCAAGCGAAGATGTCCCCCGTAACGCGTCATGCGTTTTTGCAGGGCCTCCTTATGAGCCCGGACATTAGGCGTCCCCGTATTCTGCAGCAACTGCCGAAGCAAGGCTTCCTGCTTTTCAATCTGCCGGCCGAGCGCCGGAGAAATGGGGCCGGCCGAGTATTCGGCTGCCCGCCCTGCGACAGCAAGCGCCGCCCTTAATCCGCCGACCTGCCCGGCATTAAGGGCACTGCCCCCGGGCCTTTTGACCCCGTGCGTGCCCGCGGCTTCGCCGATTACAAATAAATTCTTAACGGCCGTCTCCCAATTGCTGTCCACGGCAATGCCGCCGTTATTGTGCTGGGCACAAACGGCAATTTCCAAGGCTTCGGAACGAAGATCGATGCCGTGCGTCAGATATAGGCTGTACGCTTCCGGATTCATCGTTCTGAGCCGATCAAGCGGCGTGCCGAAAAGTGCCGACGATTCTTCCAGGTAATGCCGGCAGAGCGCCGGCAGGCTTTTGAAGTCTTTTAAGGAAGAGGGATTTTCCCGGTAATCCAGGTAAACACGCCGTCCCTTTTGCCGTTCTTCATGGACCAGAATATCGATCCTTGAAGAACCGTCTTTCTTCTCCGCATCAAAGGGCCACTGATAGCCTTTCAGGAAGATATGCTCAAGCAGTTTGCTTTTGTCCTCGTAATGCGCTTCCAGAAATTCACGAGGCTCCGTCCCGTCCGGATTAAGGGAAATATACCTCGGCAGCACCTGCTGGTAGCTGCCGGAGAGGTTCCAGCGGAATTTAACGGACGCGATGCCGTACTGCCATTCGCTGAGATTTTTCCCGCGGGCACCGGCTTCAAACAAAATCCCGTTGGCGCCGTTTTGTCCTTCAGGATAAACCGAATCCTGATAAATACCCGCTTCGCCGCCCGTCGCAAAAATCACAAAGTCCGCTTTGAAAAGACAAAGCTCGGGCTTTTGTTCATCTTCGGTATCCAGCGTCAGCACGCCCCGGACCTTGTTATTTTCCGTCAGCACATGGAAAACATAAAAGCGGTCAAAAATCGGGATCCCTTTAGCTTCGACCTCTCTTTGCAGGCATTCCGTCATCATTTTGGAGGTGTAAGGGCCGGCCGAAACCGCGCGCCTTGTTTGATCATGGTCGGTCTGATAGCCGACGATTTCTCCCCAGCGGTTGGACGGAAACGGAACGCCGTACGCCAGCAGCTTGTAAAAACAGCGGGCACTTTCCGCCGCTTCAATCAGCGCATGATCGCCGTCGACGGCAGCGCCGGAAAAAAGATCCGCCGCCATCTTTCCCGGGCTGTCGCCCTCATCCCCGGCCAGACTTAATTTGTAATAGGTCTGCTTATCCGAGCCCGCATTGCGGGAGGTTCCGTTATAAATATCCTCGCTTATTAGGGCAAGGTTTCGCAGCCCGGCCTGATGCAGGCAGTCCGCCGCATTAAACGCCGAGGCGCCGCTTCCTATAATCAGACATTGAACGTGCTTTTCTTTGATCATCACAGTCTCCTGATGTGAAAGCCCCCGTCCACATTGATCACCTGACCGGTGCTGTACTGAAAGCCTTCACCGCAGAGGGCGAAACAGGCTTTGGCCACGTCTTCGCCTTCTCCCCAGCGGGCTATGGGCAGAATGCCTTCTTCGTGGATGAGGCGGTCGTATTTGGCACTGACCCCTTCGGTCATATCCGTCCGGATAATCCCCGGCCGAATTTCATAGACCAGAATATTTTCAGAGGCCAGACGATCCGCATAGAGCTTGGTCATCATGCTGATGGCCGCTTTGGAGAGGCAGTACTGCGCGCGTTCGGGAGAGGACGCATAAGCCGAGACCGAGGACATATTGATGATGCGCCCCTTTGTGCCGTGTTCGATCATATTTTTAGCGGTATCCCGGCTGAGGAAAAAGGTTCCCTTCGCGTTAATGTCCATGACATAGTCATAGTCCGCTTCGTCCATGTCCAGAATATCTTTGCGCACCTTAGGCGCCACCCCGGCATTATTAATCAAAACGTCCACCGGACCTGCCTCTTCGAGCAAAGCCCTCCGGTCTTCCGCCGAGGAGATATCCCCGCGGATATAACGGTAGTCTTTTTCTTCAGCGCCGAGCCGGGCCGCGAAATCCTCCGCTTCGGGGCTGCGGGCAAATATCACGGCCTGATAGCCGCCTGCAATAAAGCGCTTGGCACAGGCCAGCCCGATGCCTCTGTTTCCTCCGCTGATCAGTACTCTCTTCATTCTCTGTCTCCTTTCTTTAAAGATGCTCAGCCGTTTCCCGGCCGTTCACCTGAGGCCTGCCGGCTCTGCCTTCCCGGTAGATCGGCAAAAAGACCTCCCCGTCGCGTATAGGGCAGCCGCTCGGCATCCCGTCGCGCATCATGACGGTGCAGCGCGAACAGCTGATGCAGACTTTTCCGGGATCCATCCCGCCCTTATCGAGAATATCCGCGGCAAAAGACGGATAAGCAAGCGACTGCCGGCCGAAACCCGCCAGGTCGAAATAGCCTTCCCCGACCGCGCCGGCCGCAAGATTCGCGCCGAACTGCCGAAGCCAGCTCAGTCCCGACGCCGTCACGATCAGATCGTCTGCGGCGTCCTTGACGGCCTTTGCGCCCCGGATCAGCTTTTCCACATTTTCCAAAGGATGGAAAGGCGGTTTGTAAAAGCCCAGATCCGCCGGCCGGTTGACATGCGGATTGTAATAGGGGTTGCCGCCCGTCACATCGATCAGCTTGAGCCCGTCATCTTCAAGCAGCCGGGAAAGCTTCCGGATTTCGGAAAAATCCGGACGTTTATAATTATCCTTATCCGTACCGAAACCGTATGGATAGGGGATTTCGTCAAAGGCATTGATTCTTGTCGCCAGGACGATCTCATCCTTGAGCGCAGTCTTTATTTTGCGGACGGTGTTGCGCAGAAAGCGTGTACGGTTTTCAAAGCTGCCGCCGTACTTCCCCTCACGGGTATAGGCACTCAGCAGTTCCGAATTCAAATAGCGGTGACAGGCTTTGACATCGACGGCGTCAAAGCCGGCTTCCGCAGCGAGTTCTGCCGCCTTCAGAAATTGATCTTCCAGGGCTTCGATCTCCTCATCCGTAATGATGCGATAGTGTTCCGGAAGGAAGGGATCGAGGTAAGGATTTTCCGCCGCGATCACAGCCGGCAGGCCCTTGCCCGGACGGCTGTAGCGTCCCGAGTGGGTCAGCTGAAGGACCAGAAAAACCTCCTGTCCCCGGCTTTCCCGTGCGCTTTTGCGTATAAAATCCACCAGCTCTTTAAAGGCCTCTTTATTGCCCTCATGAATCCACATCTGCCGCGGATTGGCCCGGCCTTCTTCGCAGACGGCGCAGGCTTCAAGCCAGATCAGCCCTGCCCCGCCGGAGGCAAAACGTTCATAGCGCCTGTAAACGGCCTCTGTCGGGCGGCCGTCGGCGGCCGAATCACAGCCTTCCATCGGCTGCACGGCCAGGCGGTTCGGAAGGCGGATGCCGTTTTTATCAAGACCTTCACTTAAAAGCGCCGTGTCGTCGGAAAACGGCAGATCCAGGTCCAGGGCCCGGGCTTTTTCTTTTATAGCGTCAAGTGTTTTAAATGAGAATTTCTCAAAGCGTGTCATAAGCTTCTCCTTGTTTTGCTCTCGCTGACGTGCGTTCTTTGCAAGAAAAGACGGTCTCAGACGATTTCCAGATCAAAAAGCTGTGCCAGAAGCTTCATCTCTTCTGTCATATCGCCGAAGGCGAAAACCTGATGGCAGCCGAGGCTGCTTTCCAGGTAATGGGCATAATCTTCAAAATACACCCGCATCTGCGTCCGGCAGCTCGCTTCGCGCGGCCCTCTCCGGCCGACGGCTTTCTGGATGGTGATTTTGCGGGCTTCGTCCGAGAGCCGGCAGACCGTAAGTTCGGCATTGTCGGGGAAATCCACCTGCGGACTGACGCCCATGCCGCTTTCATGATGATTTCTCAGACAATACGGACAGGCCTTTCCCCCCGCAGAGACCGGCGCGGTGCAGTGGACGAAATTGACGCTTTCATCTTTCTGCAGATTCGGATTCGCCATCCACAGCCGCTTGCCGCTGAGCTTCTTCATCATCAGCATGGTCAGCGCCGAATCCAGATCCCCTTCACAAGCCGCAATCTTATCCGTGTCGTTATTAATATGACTGACGGCCAGACAAGACGAGGTATCCAAAGGTTTTAAGAGATCAAAGCAGCCGATCGCAGCACCGTCCGCTTCATAATCATTGAGGAGTTTTTCCAGGGCTGCCGAGACCCGCGATGCTTTGACGATATCGTCCCGGTCCACTTCCAAAATATCCCGGGCCCCCTCCTGCCAGCGGGAGGCAAGCGCTTCGGCTTCCTCCAGAGGGACTTCTTTTGTGTAGTCGACTAAGGTCTGCCGGAGAATTTCTTCAATCGTTGTCCCCAGACGCTCGCTGTAGCTTGAAAGATCCCGGCTGTTGCTGATGACCCAGTCTTCTGTTTTCCCGATCAGGAGTATTTTGCTCTGCCGGACGGCACTCCACGCCCGTGTAGCCTGCAGATGCCGGCGGAGTGTCTCAAGATTGCGGCTCAGCAGCACTTTTTTATCCCGTTTTAAAACACCGAAGACGTCCATGACGGCAGGGGCGGCATTTTTCAAAAGCAGTTCCCGGCGGATTGCTTCCGGCAGATTGCCTTCCACATAGCCCGGGAAAAGGCAGATCAGGGGAAAGTCTTCCGCTGCCCGCAGAACCGTCTGCTGCACGGCGCCGCTTAAAGGCAGGGCCAGGAGCACGGCATTTTCGTCTCCTTGCTCCGGCAGCTCGTCCGGACTTGTGATCAGCCGGAAGCTGTCCGCCGCATCTTTTAACGAGGCTTCGATCCCGGCGGCCGCTTTTTCTAAGGTTTCCGGCTCGGTCCAGTAGCGCTCCGAAGCGAATAAACAGCAATGAATAGTCTCTCTTTTCTTTTTAGGCATCTTCTTTTTCCTTTAATTGATCTGTTCTGATATCTCTTCTGCATCTGCCTCGCCGGCCGCGCCCGGCTCTTGAAAATCATGACGCTGCAGACGCGCCAAGGCTACGATATAAACTTTCAGTGCTTTGAAAAGCTGCTCGGCTTCAAAGGCTTCGTTCGCAGCATGGGCTCCGCCGATCCATTCCGGCTCTTTCTGCCCTCTTTTTCCCGGCCCGTAGCTGATGACATTGTCAAATTTCCGGGCATAGGTGCCTCCGCCCATCGCATACGGCTTCTCATTTGTGCCAAACACCTCGTTATAGCTGTCCGTCAGAATTCTGACCTCCGGGCGCTCAGGGTCTAAGACCAGAGGCGGGCGGACCGTACGGGTCTGAAATTCGCCGTCTCCTTCCGCCGCCAAAGCGGAGAGGGCCGTCCGGATGCGCTCTTCTTCTATCCCCGTCGGCTGACGGATCGTCACGGACTGTATCAGCCTGCCGTCTTCCGAACGCAGCAGGGCGCCTGAGGTATACAGGGGGCCGAAAATATCATCCGAAAATGCAATCCCCAATTGACGGCCGTCAATCGCATCATGATATTTCCGGATCACGCGCAAGGCTTTCTCCTCTTCCGCTGCATAAAGACCGTGCCGCAGCAGGTAGTCCGTCAGGACTTTGACCGCATTAACCGTTCCGGCCGGCCAGGAGACCTGACCGTCCTTGCCGCGGGCTTCGATCTGCAGCAGCTGATCCTCCTTTGTGATCGTGATATTGTCTTCCGGCGGACAGTCCGCCGCCTTTGCTGCGATCAGCGCCAGGGCCCGGTCCGGCACACGGTATTTATTCTTGCCCGCCTCAAGTTTTTTGATGGTCTTAAAAGGAAAAGGGAGCGTTAAATCGCCGCTAAAAGAGCCTTTTTCGGCATAGCCTACGGGGAAGCCGACATCCGGGGTAAAACCGAAGAGCGGCTGCGGATAATGCCGGCGGTAATAATCGGCGTCCGCCATGCCGGATTCTTCATGCGTGCCGAAAATCAGGCGCATCGTATAAGGATAGCGTTCCCCTCTTTCGGCAAAAAATTTCAAGGCATAAAGGCTGATGACGGCGGCGCCCTTGTCATCGGAACTCCCGCGGCCGACGATGTAGCCGTCCCGGAAAGTCATTTCAAAAGGATCGCTTTCCCAGCCCTCTTCTTCTGCCGGCACCACATCCAAATGCGGGATAATCGCCAG
>CALLQJ010000294.1 GCA_938014865.1 uncultured Fastidiosipila sp. | reverse complement strand
ACCCGCCTTTCTCTGAAGTAACCTATTTTCAGGAATTAGAAGAAGAAACGAACGTCAAGATTGACTGGCTCGACTGGGCACAGTCCGTCCAGAAAGAAAAACGAAACCTGGCATTCTCCTCCGGCAATATTCCGGATGCGCTCTACGGTTCCTGGTCCCTGGACAAGCCGGATGTCGTCAAGTACGGCAGTGACGGTTTGCTGCAGGACCTCACCCCCTTCCTGACCGAAGAGATTATGCCGAACGTCACGCAGCTCTTCGCGGATGTACCGGATCTTAAGACCTCGCTCGAGGTGCCGACCGGAGAAGTCTACGTCCTGGCGACCTTGGATCAGAACGGTCTGCCTTTGACGAATGACACCATGCTGATCAACAGCGAATGGCTCGAAAAAGTCGGCAAAGAAGTGCCCACCACCACCGATGAACTGCTTGATGTGCTGCGCGCTTTCAAAGACGGCGGCGACCTCAACGAAAACGGTGAAGATGACGAAATTCCGATGTCCTTCCTTTACGGCCAGGGCAACAACGGTTTCTTCGGCCTGATGGGCTTTACCGGCATTCCGGCACAGAACAAGAACTCGCGTATGGTCATGAAAGACGGCAAACCTGCCTTCTATCCCGCCATTGACGAGTACAAAGAGTATCTGAGCTATCTGAATCAGATTCATGAAGAAGGCCTGCTTGACCTTGAAGTCTTCACGATGAACGGTCCGGCCTATAACGCCAAGACCCAGACCCCTGTTCCGACCGTCGGATTCCTTTCCTCCTGGTCGGCCGAAACGGTCAACAAGCCGATCGAAGGCAATGACCCGACCAAGGAAGGTGTTTACGTCTACGTTAAACCCCTGAAGGGCCCGTCCGGTGTCGAACCCAAGTGGGGCATGCGGATTAACCCGCTCAACGGCAACCTCAGCTTCGCGATGAGCTCAAAGACCGAGGATCCGGAACTGATTGCCCGCTGGATCGACCTCGCCTATGACAAAGAGACCAGTATCCAAAACTATCTCGGTGTTGAAGGCAAGCACATCAAACATGAAGGCGGCAACGAGTACACCCATATTCTGAAAGAAGACGGCAAGCGTTATTCGAAGGCTGACATGGCCGGCGATGTTCCCGCAAAATTTGCCGTAGCCTGGGTACGTGACGGTGACGTCGTGTTCACGGACAAAGTGGACTCCCCGCAGAATAAGGCGGCAGCCGATGAACTTTACGCCCCTTACGTTGAAACGGACTATGTCAATGACTACATTATGTCCAGTGAGGAAGAGAACAGCCGCATGGCCCTCTTGGCCACCGACCTCTTTGCCTACGTTGATCAGATGACGGCAGAGTTCGTCACCAACGGCGGCATCGAAGAAGGCTGGGACGATTACATCGAACAGCTCGAGAAGCTCGGTCTTGAAGAATACGTTCAGATTAAGACGGATATTCATAACAGAGCGACAGCGGGCGAGTAAGTATAATCGATTCATAAAGGCCGGCTGCGATGCGGCCGGCCCCGTTAAGGGCAAGCCCGCAGACGAGACAGTCCTGTCCGCTGCGGGGGCCCTTTTTACATGAACTGCAGCAGGAATTTCGCCTGAGACCTTTATTGAACGCTTTATTCTTTTCACGGAGGGGAAGAGATGAAGAAGAAGAAAAAACAAAAAAGCAAACGACCGGTTAAGAAAACACTGCTTTACAGGCATATTGCATTTTATGCTGTATTGATTCTTCTGCCTGTCATGATTTTCATTGCTTTTATCAATAATTCTCTTATCCGCAATCTGCAGAAAGAATACAATAAAAATTCCGGGCAGGTGCTGCGGCAGCTTGTGTATTACACAGAAAACAATCTGGACAATATCGAAACGATTAAAGACTATATTTTACAGGAACGCTATTTCCCGATTACCACCGAACTGCAGGATATCGACAAGGCGCAGAACATTATGCGCAGCCTGCTTAAACACACCATCTCCAATAACTTCCTCGATGACATGGCCCTCTATTTTGCGGGGGACGACTACGTCTATACATCAAATACGACCTATCCTCTGAAAAGCTTCACGGAGCATTATCTTAAGATTGCGCCCGAATATGAAGACGCGTTTTCCGAGAGGATAGAAAAAAGCCAGGATAAGGAAATCCTGCCGCTCGGCCGCATAGGTGAAGCCGAAAATGAAGTGCTGGTGCTTTATCCCCTTGAATTTGCCGATACCCGGGCCTCCCTGATGTTCTTATTTAACCCGACACTCACCCAAAGCCTGGGCGAAGATGAGATGCTTCTCGCCCTGGATGCATCGGGAGCGCCCGTTTTTCTTAAAAATATTCCGCCCGAATTTCAGACGGAGATCATTTCTTCCGTCCTCAATGTGACGCCCGAAAGCCTCGGCGAACGCTTCCGCAGCGCGGAAATCCACTTGGAGTGCCTGGACGAAAACTATCTTGCCCTCAGTACGGATTCCGGCTATTCGGACTGGAGCTATATTTATTTAAATCCGATAGAATCCGGCTATTCGGATCTTTACGCCCTGCAGACGGCCTTTTATCTGATTGTCGCCGCCGTCCTGATCCTGGCCGTGATTTTGATCCTCTTAGGCGTCCGCATCAACTACCGTCCGGTTTCGCATTTGGTGAGCCTGGCCTCCCAGTACAACGATAATACGGGCAAAGCCCGCAGCCGCGACGAGATCGAACAAATCCAAAGTGCCCTCAATTACCTGGCCAGCGAGAATATCTCCCTGCGCAGCATCGTGGTCGACAATGAAAAAACCCAGTGGATTCAGGATGTCCTTTTAGGAAAAGAAAATGCGCTCACGGAAGAGGGCAGCGAGAATATTCCCGAGATGCCCGTGATGCAGGAGAGCCTGCACGCCGTGCATATTCTTGCCGTCCGTAAAGGCATGCCCGGCACCCCGGATGAGGACGAAAGCGTCTTTGATACGATCCGCTCCGTTTATAAAGAATATTTTACGGCCTACGTTTTGTACCTGCCGGAAGAAAATAATTTCAGCGTGCTGGTCGGCCTGGATGAAGAAGAGCTGCAGGACTACGAAGAAAAGTGCCGGCAGCTTTACGAAAGCCTCAAAGAAGCCCTCGCTTCTCCCGTCCTGCTCTGCCTCGGGGATATCAGCAGCGATGTTTCCGATATCGCCCGCAGCTATCATGAAGCGATGATGGCCTATGAATATTCCTTCATCAAAGGGAAAAACACCATCATCAATATCGACGAGCTGGAAGTCTTTGATCATCTGGATCCGAGCTATCCGAACCGGCTCTTCAACCGCATTTCCTTCCATCTGAAAAACGGAGAAGCCGAGGAAACGAATCAGGCGCTGGATGAACTGGCCGCCTATATAAAGGAAGAACAGCTATCCTTGTATTTTGCCAAAGGGCTTTGCTATCAGCTGATCCATACCGTATCCACGGTCATTACGGAGCTCACGGATGAGCTCAAATTAGACGGCAGCGAGCAAAACTATACGATTGCACTTACGGAGTCGTCGACCGTAGACAGCATTATTGCCAAAGTGAGGAAGATATCAGACGTGATCAGCCGCAAAATCAACGAAGAAGACAGCAGTCAGGAAGACGCCTTAGGTCAGGCCATGATCGACTATATCGATGAAAATTATGAAGACTATAATTTCTCGGTGCAGAACATGGCCGATGATTTCGATATGCCGCTTTCGAGCCTGTCCTTGTTTTTCAAAAAACAAAACAATACCACCGTCAGCAATTATCTGACGACCGTGCGCATGAACCGCGCCAAAGAACTCATGCTGGAGACGGATCTGCCGCTCAATGAGATCACCGTCAAAGTCGGCTATCTCAACACCTCCAGCTTCATCCGCAAATTCAAACGCCTCTACGGTCTGACCCCGGGGCAGTGGAGCAGGAGTCAGCGCGAGGATGCGCAGTAATCATCAATTTTCAATGCATCAGAAGACGTTCAAGAAAAAATCCGAGTAAAAAAGAGAAGAGGCATTTATGCAAAAGAACGTGTATTCCTTTGAAGACGGAGCGCTCGAAGGTTTTTCTTCGACCCCACCCGGACAATTTAAAATCAGCCGGAAACATCCCCGCGACGGGCAGCACAGCCTGCGCTGGGACTACCACAAAGGGGCCAAACTCATTCTGGACAGTCCCAATCCGTTCCGGCCCTTTTCCCCCGGCGCCGCGAACAAAGCCCAAGACAGCTTTATCTTATACATGTATTCCGAAGAAAAAAGAAAAGCCCGGCTCCGCTTTGACTTTTTGAAGAAGGGCAAGCGCTGCTGCCATTTTACCGTTCCCGTTTATTTTGCCGGCCGCCGCGCCCTCTGGGTCCCCTATGAAGAGAGCATGGAAGGCACGCCCGAAGCCGGCATGGACCGCCTGGAAATTACGGCGGAAGCCGGCAGCGGCAGCATCTGGCTGGATCAGATGATCCTGGCCGTCGCCGTGGACCCGCGTCATCCGACCCGCGACGCCCAGCAGCCCTTTGTCAATCTGCGGGCCGATACCTCGGCGAACGCGCACTGGATGTCCCTTTACCGCTTCAGCCTTTTGGAAAATGAAGCACTGAAGCGAAGCGCGGCGCCTATTTCCCCGGAGGTGCGGGAGCGGGTTACGGCGCGCCTGGACGCGTATTTCTGCGAAGAAGCGGCCAAGCGTGAAAAACGGAGCTTTGAGTCCTTAAAAGAGGACTTCCTGCGCTATGAAATCAAAGAAAAAGACGGCTTTCTGGAAGGGCGGACCATCGATACCGCCGTCCACCGCGCCGCTTGGCCCGAACCTTTATACAATGAACTGCTCGCCCTTACCCGGCCGATTGACGTCAAAGAGACGGCGGGCCTGCTTCTGGACCTGGCCTATTACCTGCGCGGCGAAGCGCCGAGACGCGAAGAAGCCGAAAATTATTTCCTGCTTCTGACCCGGCACATGATGGATCAGGGCTTTGCGGCGGGGAGCGGCCTGGGGACGGTGCATCACTTAGGCTATCCTTTGAGAAATTATTATTTTGCCATGTTCCTGCAGCGCGGGCTCTTGGCCCGGCACGGCCTTCTGAAGGACGTGAGTGCGGCCATGGCCTGGTATTCGGGAAGAGGCCGTGTTTTCCGTCCCGACCGGGAAATGCATAAAGAAAGCATGGACACCTACAATACCTTATCCGCCGGAATCCTGGCCTCTGTCCTGACGGAGGAAGATCCCGAAAAACAAGATCTCTTCCTACGCGGCATCAAGCACTGGCTCAATCTGACCCTGGTTCCGGCCCCCGGCCTGGCCGGTCCCTTTAAAGTCGACGGCAGCGTGTTCCACCACTGCGGCCATTATCCCGCCTATGCTCTAGGCGGGCTCAAGACCCTCTGCCCCGTGATTTACTGTCTGAGCCGGACGCCCTACGCCATCGATGAGGCTGCCCATGCCACGGTAAAAAAAGCCCTGCTCGCGATGCGTTTCTACTGCAATCTCCTGGACTGGCCCGTCAGCATGGCGGCCCGGCATCCTTTAGGGAAGGGGAAGAATGCGTCGATCTTTACCTTGAATCCTTTCCGCTACCTGGCAATGGCGGGAAGCCCCGACGGCAAAGAGCCCTGTGACAAGGAACTTGCCGCGGCTTACCTCCGCCTGGCGGAAGGCAGCCGGGAGCCCGCGGAATACACCCAAGCGTTCTATGCCCGCGGCTTTAAAGCCGAAGACAATCCGCACGGGCACCTGGCCATGAACTATGCTGCCGCTTCCATGCAGCGCCGGGATGACTGGCTCTGTTCGGTGCGCGGGCACAGCCGCGACCTCTGGGCCAATGAGAGTTATCTGAACTGCAATCTTTACGGCCGCTACATCACCTACGGCCACCTGGAAGTTCTGAACCGCGGCGAGCCGATCAGCCTGAAAGGCAGCGGCTACCAGACGGAAGGCTTTGACTTTAACTGCTTCCCGGGCACGACGACGGAAATACTTCCGGAAAAAGATCTTCGGGCGGTGGTCTTAAATGTGGACCGTTACAGCGGCTTTGAAGAAATGCTTTTGTCCGATGAGCGCTTCTGCGGCGGGCTGATGAACCCGGCCGAAGGGAACGGGCTTTTTGCCGTGATTCTGCACGGGCATCCGAAATACAATGAAAGCTTCCGCGCCCGTAAATCCTATTTCTTTTTTGACGAGCTCGTGCTTTGCCTGGGGACGGGGATCGAAAACGGCAGGAAAGAACATGAAACGGTGACCACGCTTTTCCAGAAACACCTGGAAGACGGCGAGTATCTTAAGGCCTGCGGCGAGACGATTGAAGCGGCGGAGACCCTGTCCTTCGGTGAAGAGAAGGGCGGAAGTTTTTGCGAGATTAAAGAAAGCCCGGAAACCCCTTTTATTCTGGAAGATAATAAGGGCTGTTCTTATATCGTTCCGGCCGGGCAGCAGCTTCGGATCAGCGCCGGGATGCAGGATTCTTTTTCGCCGATTGACCGCAGTCCGACCAAGGGGCGATTTGCCAAGGCGCTGCTTTCGCACGGCTTTATACCGGAGCATGCAGCTTATCAATATACCTTATGTATCAACACGGATTATCAGGCGGCCGAAGCCGTCGCTGCGGATCCGCCGTACCGTATTCTGCGGGCCGATAACCGGGCGCATATTGTCGAGAACAAGAAAACGGGCTGTATTTACTATGCCCTCTTTGAAGCCGTGCGGGACGAAAGACCG
>CALLQJ010000293.1 GCA_938014865.1 uncultured Fastidiosipila sp. | reverse complement strand
CGTACTGTTGGCCGTGTCCAGCATCGTAGGCAGGATACTGGCATTCAAAGCCGCCGTCTTGGTCCGGGTCGCCATGCCGTAAAGCTTGGTGATTTCCGAAGCGGAGGTGGTCAGAAGACCGTGCTCCGTGGCGATTTCGCTGACCATTTCTTCTTCGGTGGGATCGTCCACGCCGAAGGCCTTGGAGGCGACGACGACACGTACGCCTTTATCAACGAATTCGTTGATGGTGCGTTCGATATCGTCGCGGGTCAGATTTTTCAGCTTAAAGTATCTGGACTCGATCTCGACTTCTTTTCCGTTATTGAGGTCAATACTGTCGAAATCCGTCTGACGCCGGGCCAGGAAGCCGCCTAAGCCGCCCCCGCCCATGTTAATAATCCCGACCTTGGCGACGTCGCCTTCGAGCATGGCATTCGTCGCCTGGGTGGTACTGTGTGCGATAAAGATCACTTCTTCGGGACTGATGTCGTTAGCAAAGAGGCATTGTTCAAAACACTCGATAACACCTTTGGCGACGCCGCGCTCATGCGTATGAGTCGTCAGGACGGATGCCTTGCCGATGATTTCCATTGTATTATTGTCGATGGCAACCGCTTTCGTATGCGTACCACCGACGTCTATTCCGATTCTTACAGCACGCATGTATGACTCCTTCTTACATTAAGATCTGATAGGCCAGGAAAATATTAATTGCCGTGATGGCCCAGCCCCAGAGCAGATTGGTTTTTACAAACTTTCCGGGTTCATAATCAGAGTAGGAGAGCGCCCACATGTTCCACGACTGCGTCGGGCATGTTGTTGCCGTAATGCCTACCGGAGGCGTATAGAAGAGGACCATGAGCAGCGGGAAAGTACCGATCAAGGCAGGGTTTCCGCCGGTCAGAACCGTGCTGATGACACCGGTCAGCGCAATACCTGAACCCCAGATCATCAAAGGACCTCTGTAGAGGGCCAGGGGTGCAAGGATCATGAACGCAATGACAATGATTAAAGGTTTTTCCGTAATCCAGTTGAGTGAATCACCTAAGACAGCCGAGATAATCGGACCGACCAGGCCGGCGGCCTTGGCAAAGGTGTTCATCATGACCAGCATGCCGATCAGGAGTGCGACGTCGGAGATCCCGTTCTGCAGGGTTCTCTGCGTAGCTTCGACGGCTTTTTTGTAGGTCTTGAGATTGCCGGTTAATAAGAGGCCGAAGAAAATACCCATCAGGAAGTTGAAAATGACGGGGAAGCCCTTCACGGCCGGGATGAACATGCCGACAATGTTGACGGCAAGAGACATGATGATCGGAATAAACGGCACGATAAAGGTATAAGCGGGAAGCTCTTTCTTCGGAGCCGCTGATTTGACGGCCATGGTGCGGACCGAATCTTTCGTTTTCTTGTACATAAAGATGACGAAAAGAATCAGGATCACAATGTGCACCGCTGTGGCCACCCAGGAAAAGGTCGTAAACTTGGCGTTAAAGCCGTCAATATCTTCGGTGAATAACTTCCGGAAGAAATCGTGACCGGAGAACTGACTGACATAACCGCCGTTGACGTACATGCCCGAAGATACCGACATAAGGAAGGCACCGACGGCAAGTTCTTTTTTCACGCCGAGCGAGAAGAAAATCGGGAGTATGATCTGGCCCATGGCGATAACGCTGCCGGGTCCGAAGATACTCATGAAAAGTGCGGAACTTACGAGGGTCACAACCAGTACCGTTACAAACTGCTTGTCACCGGCAAGCTCGACGACGCGTTTGATTAACGCGGCGGCAATTCCGGTGTCCACCAGAACACGGCCGAACCAGCTGGCAAAGATGATGATTGCCGTTGTTTCGCCGTAGGTAACGGGACCGTCGTGGAAAACCGTTTTGATGTTTGACATCACTAAGTTCCACGTACTTGTCTCATCGTGTCCGTTAATGCCCATGTAAATGGTTGCTAATATTGTCCAGATAACAGCAATTGAGAACAATCCGATGAGAAGGTTTCCGCCTTTGAAACAATAATAAATAAATGCAAGGAAGGTAATTGCAATTATTATTGCGGCGATGACTGTAAAAGCGTCCATTAAATCTTCCTGACTTATGTGATCGACACCGCTTTTCTCCTGCTGACAATAAGGCGTTTTCACAAGAAAAGCAGGGTATTCGACCCGATTTATTAGCAGATCCGCCCTATATAAAGAAATTATAATTCTCTCTTACGATATAGGTAATCTTATTGACACAAGATCTATAAAAAACACTTAAATAGATTGTGCAATATGATAATAAAATGGAAGAATTTTTGCTGTATTGCCGGTGGGATTTTATCTTCAGGCGCGATCTAAACGCTTATCCGTCAAATTCACTATAAAAGCAAGAAAAAATCGGGCTTTTCATCAAGAATTCTTTAGGCTTTTTGCCTGCGGGCTTTTGCCGAAAAAAGCCCGTCCTCCGACGAGAAAGGCGGGCAGCAGGGCTTTTGCCGGAGGGGCCTTGCGTATTTGTTTTAAAAATTCCGACATCTCCCGTTCACCTTCATTCAGTAAAATAATAGACTGATGAGACAGCTTAAAGAACGAAGAAATGAGGCGGCTGATGCTGCAGATTAAGAACGTAAATAAACAGTACAAAACAGGTGAGCTTGTCCAGCAGGCGCTGGATGATATTACTCTCAATCTCCGTGAAAATGAGTTTGTGGCCGTGCTGGGGCCGAGCGGTTCGGGCAAGACGACGCTTTTGAATATTATCGGCGGACTCGACCGCTATGACAGCGGGGATCTGATCATTGATAATATCTCGACGAAGGAATACAGCGACCGTGACTGGGATGCCTACCGCAACCACTGGGTGGGCTTTGTTTTCCAAAGCTACAATCTGATCCCGCATCAGAGCATTCTGGCGAATGTGGAGCTGGCGCTGACCATTTCCGGCATCGGGCGCAGTGAGCGCCGAAGACGCGCGGAAGAGGCGCTCGACGCGGTCGGACTTGCGGACCAGAAACATAAGAAGCCGAATCAGATGTCCGGCGGGCAGATGCAGCGCGTGGCGATTGCCAGAGCGCTGGTCAACGACCCGTCGATCCTGCTGGCGGACGAGCCGACCGGGGCTCTGGACTCGGAGACGGGACTGGCGGTCATGGAGCTTCTGAAGGAAGTGGCCGAGGACCGTCTGGTGGTGATGGTGACGCACAATCAGAAACTGGCTGAACGCTATGCGACCCGTATTGTCCGGCTCAAGGACGGGAGAATTATTTCGGATTCGGATCCCTATGAGGGGGAGACGACACAGGAATCCGAGCTTGAACATAAGAGCATGGGGAAGGCGTCCATGTCGATCTGGACCTCCCTCAGCTTATCTTTTAATAATCTTTTGACAAAAAAGGGCAGGACCTTCCTGACGGCCTTTGCCGGCTCGATCGGCATTATCGGGATTGCGCTGATTATTGCGCTGTCGACGGGTGTGAATGAGTATATCCGGGAGACGCAGAAAGAGACCATGAGTTCTTACCCGATCATGATCGAGAAACACAGCTTTGATCTTGAGAAAATGGTCAAGGAAGGAGAAGTCCAAAGCAAAGAACAGGAGCCGGATCACCCGAAAGACGGCATCTACGCCGACGGGCGTGAGCTTGAGCTCAGTGCGAATATTTATGCCAATGTGGCAAAAAACAATCTGACGTCTTTTAAACATTATTTAGATGATCCGGACAGCCCGATTCATGACGTGATCGGCGAACACGGGATTATTTATACTTATGATCCGGCCTTCAGTATTTACACGGAAGAACCGGGCGGCGAATTTATCAATACCGACGGCAGCCGCTTCCGGGAAGCCTTGAAACGTTCCTATGCGGCTATGTATCAGCAGCCGGGCGAAATGCCGGAGATGCCGGAGGGAGAAATTCCGGAAGGCCAAATTCCCGAAGGTGAAATTCCGGAGGGTCAAGTGCCGAGCGAAGGAACGGACTTGCCGGAGGGAGAAATTCCGGAAGGGCAGATTCCCGAAGGTGAAATTCCGGAAGGACAAGTGCCGAGCGAAGGAACGGACTTGCCGGAGGGAGAAATTCCGGAAGGCCAAATTCCCGAAGGTGAAATCCCGGAAGGACAGATCCCGCAGGGACAAGAGATTCCCGGGCAGACGGTGCCGGGGCAGGAGATTCCCGGAGGACAGATGCCTGAGGTATCGGATTTCCTGGAAGGTGTCGGCAACCGGCATTTCACGGAAATTATGCCGTCCTCCTCGGGGGAGATGATCAGCCCGATCCTTAAAGAGAATTACGAAGTCATTTACGGACGGGGCCCCGAGAGCAAGGAAGAGCTTGTTCTGATCTTGAACAGCGACAATGAACTCCGGGCGAGCGCTCTTTATGAATTAGGTTTCCTGCCGGCGGAGGACTATGCCGAACTGCTGAAGTCGGTGACGGCGGGCGAAGAAATCGAAGTGACCGATGAACGAATCGATTATGAAAAAATAACGGAGCAGACCTTCTGGCTTTACCCGGAATGTGATGAATATGTCGAAGAAGACGACGGCGGCTTCCGTCCGGCCGACCGCAGCGAAGAGGCGCACGAGGAACGAAAAGACGATGCCTTGGAGCTGAAGATTGTCGGTGTGATCCGTCCGAAGGAAGAAGCGGACTATAAGCCGCTGCATGCCGCGCTGGGCTATACCCGGGCTTTGACCGATTATATTATGGAATACACGGCCGACAGTCCGGTGGTCAAAGCGCAGGAAGAAGATGAAGAAATCAATATTCTGAGCGGCCGGGCTTTTGATGATGAAGAGGGGACGAGCTACGAGAAGAACCTGCAGAACTTCGGCCTGACCGACCGGGACGCGCCGGCGGGGATTCAGCTTTATGCGGACAGCTTTGAGAATAAGGACAAAATTTCCGAATGCATTGAAGACTATAATTCCACGGCGGCGGAGGAAGATCAGATCGTCTACACGGATTATGTGGGGCTTTTGATGTCTTCGGTGACCTCGATGCTTAATGTCGTGACCTATGTCCTGATTGCCTTTGTGGCGGTCTCGCTGGTGGTTTCATCGATCATGATCGGTATTATTACCTATATTTCCGTGCTGGAGCGTACGAAGGAAATCGGTATTCTGCGTGCGATCGGGGCGTCGAAAGCGAATATCGCCCAGGTCTTCAATGCCGAAACCTTTATTATCGGCCTGATATCCGGACTCCTCGGGATCGGCCTGAGCTGTTTGATTCTGATTCCCGGCAATGAGTGGATCCGGGATCTGACGGGGACGGCGGAAATTCATGCGCATCTGCCGGTGGAAGCGGGCCTGATCCTGCTGCTCTTGAGTGTGATTCTGACGCTTTTGGGAGGACTCATCCCCTCACGTATTGCGGCGAAGAAGGATCCGGTGATCGCGCTCCGAAGCGAGTAAGACCCGCAGTCCGGGAGGCGAAAGTTTAAATAAAAATAATCCTGCCGGGAAAGCTTCCGGCAGGAAAAGCAAGAGGCAGAGCGAAGGCTCTGCCTCAAATTTACTGCAGAAAAATACTCTTCTCTCAGGACTCGGCGCTCTCCCCGGAAGCGTCGCTGTCGTCGAGATCTTTGGCCTCTTCAAGCTGCACGACATCTTCGGCCTGCAGGATAATGTCGGCATCGTACTCTATGCCGTAATAGTCGATATAGGCTTCTTCCAAGGGAATCCAGCGCTTCTTGTAGTCTTCGGCGGCCTCGCCGTTTCTTGCCTTGAGCCGTTCGGTCTGCAGTGCCTCATCAATGTTTAAAAAGATCTTCAGATCCGCATAGTCCCCGAAAATCGGATGATGGCTGTAGGCACCTTCCACAATGCGGCAAGGCGCGGCCTGTATTATGCGTTCTTCGCCCGGGGCCATCGTTTCGCAGTCAAAAGGCCGGTAGCTGAAGCTTTCCTTCTCTTTGAGTCCGGGAATGATTTCGCGGAAAAAGCGCTCGAAATGGATGTTGCCGCCCGGAACGGCATAGCGTTCCTCGGTCCGGAGCCTTTCGGGCAGGTAGAAGTCATCGGTGTGGATGACGGCTGCGTCAATATATTTCTGCAGGGTCAAAGAAAGGCTGCTCTTGCCCGCGGCGGATCGTCCGTCGATGGCGATGACATGTACGTCGTCATCGTCGGGAAAGTCGTTGACCGCCTGCAGAATGCGCAAAAGCGCGACCGCCTCGCGGTCAATGATCCGGTAAGCGGGAAGCTCCGCCTTGCGGTAGCGCTCACTGTGACGGACGGGATAAACGCCGTCGGAAAGGTAGGAGCGTACCTCATTGGACCACTTCTCTTCGTCAAAGGAAAAGCAGTGCTCGCGGCAGACGCGGCGGATTTCTTCAAGATATTTCATAAAGACCGCATTGGCCGAATCGACCGGCCCTTTTTCGGCCGAACTCATGAATAAGGTGAAGATCCACTCTGCGGGGAGACCGACTTCCTTGCAGGCATCCATATTGATGCGGGCAAAGTTCGGGGACACCCATTCATAAAGGCTGTCCTCAGCATCCGGAAGCTCTTCGTCGTAGATCCACTGCATGCGTTCCCACTCGGCTTTGAAATCTTCCTTGGCCTCTTCGTAATCCCCGATCAAATGTTCCGCGCCGAAAGCACCCTGGTAAGCCAGTTTGATGAGGTCCTGGGGCAGGATCTCAGGATATTTTTCGGCGTGCATCTTCAGAATTTCTTTAAATGTCATATGCTGTCCCTCTGTTATATAATCGTTTGTTTTCATTAAAAATTATGTATAATTTAATTTTTTGCCGCAAAATAAACTGCCGCGGACGGCAGAAAGCAACTTAAAATATTCTAACAAAGAAGCGCTCTAATGATAAATCTTTTTTTCTTAGTGCGGAAAAGACAGGCGAAAGCGGAAAAAATAGGTTTGAAAACAAAAATTCTCTATAATAAATGTAATACGGCATGTACTACGCAAGGAGGGGACCGTCTTGGACAGCGTTAAGATATACAGCGGAAGCCGCGCGGAGAGTGCTTTGCTCAAGGGCATTTTGGAAGAAAACGGCATTCCGGTCTGGGAAAGAAGCGATCACGGCGAGGGCT
>CALLQJ010000292.1 GCA_938014865.1 uncultured Fastidiosipila sp. | reverse complement strand
GACGCTCTTCCGATCTCTGACGGAGCGGCAGAAGGCGATACGGGAAGAGGAAAATCGCCTGGAGCAGGCCTTTGACAGCCTGGAAGAGCGTTCGGATTATGAGGAAAAAGGGGAGATCTACCTTAAGCTGCTGAAGCTGCGCAATGAATTTGCAAAAGAAGCGGGCTATAAGGATTACCATGAGATGGATCTTGCCGAAAGCTACGGCCGGGATTTTTCGGACGAGGAACTGGAAGATTATTTTACGGCGGTCAAGGAGACCTTTGTACCGCTTTATATGGCGCTGGCCATGCGGGTGAACTGGCGGACGATTGAAGACTACCATTATCCGGAGGGGGAGACCTTGGAAAGTCTGGTCGGCAATCACCTCGGGCATATTTCCTCGGAGCTTTTGGAAAGCTACGATTATCTGCTGGAGAATGATCTGCTGCTGCTGGGGGATGCGCCGGAAAATGAAGAGGTGTCTTATACCATCGGTCTGCCTTCATACCATTCGGCGCTGATTTTCATCCGTGACGGCGGCGATTATGCCAATCTTTCCACCCTGATCCACGAGTTCGGCCATTTCAATACGGCTGTGCGGGAGACGGGGGATTCTTTCTTTTCCCACAGCAATATTGACCTGGCCGAGATTCATTCGCAGGGCCTGGAACTTTTGTTTTTGCCCTACGCGGATGAGATGTATCAGGCGGCTGCGGACGATGCCCGCAATATGATTCTGCTGAATATGGTCTGGGCGGTTCTGACCGGCTGTCTTTATCATGAATTTGAGATTTTCGCCTATACCGCGCCCGATCCTGACCTGGAAACGCTTCAGGAAGGCTACCTGGATATTGCGGAGGACTACCTGCCCGGCATGAATGATGAAAATGACTGGATGTTCTGGCACCTTTACCACGCGCCTTTTTATTACATCAGCTACAGCCTTTCGGCCATGGCGTCCCTGACCTTGCTGCCGGAGATGCGCGAAAATTGGCGGGGAGCGGTGGAGAGCTATCTGAAACTCTGCGCGATGGGAGAAGCCTCCTATCCCTTCCGCGAAACGCTGGAAAGGGCGGGCCTGGCGGATATTTTCTCGCTGCGCACGGTCCGTGAAATCGCTTCTGAGATTTCCCGCTGGATGCAGGACCCGATCGTCATGACGCCCGGCTTTGCCGAAGGACGTGAAACGGAAGGGGCGGAAGAAGGCGATGAGAAGGAGAGCCGGCCGAGCATTTCGCTTCCCGAGTACGGGACCGAAGCAGAGCCTTCCGACAATACCGAAGCCGGCAAGCGGCAGGACGAGCGGCCGGAGGACCGGCAGGAAGCGTCTGAGGCACCTGTTTCCGGAAAGGACAATCTTTTCTGGAACGGCCGGGGCGGCAGCGGCTTCTGGCGCAAATTGAGCGAATTGCCCCGGGCTTT
>CALLQJ010000291.1 GCA_938014865.1 uncultured Fastidiosipila sp. | reverse complement strand
ACGGAGGAAACGGCGGAAGCCGCGAAAACAGAAGCCACGGGTACAAAAGCGCCTGAGGCGACGACGGAGGCGACAGAGCCTGTCCCGAGTACGACGGAAGAGACGAAGCCTTCCGAAACGGCCCGGCCGACCGCGGCACCGACGCCCGTGCCGTCCTCCCCCGGGCAGGAAGACGAAGATTTTATTCAGATTATGCTCGGCCGCGCGCCCATAGCTGAGGGCAAATACGGCGAGCGCATTGATCTGGAAATTCCGATTTTCAACTGGGGAACGCATCCGGCGGAACGCGTCGTCGTGTCCTTAAAGATGAACGAAGAAACCAAGTACTTCCCCTTTGAAATCGAGGAAAGCAATTACAGCGAGCGCCTGGAGAAGCCTCTGGAGCCGGTCCGCAAGCCGCAGGATCTTAAGGATAAGACGCAGACGGTCATTTTCAAAGACATGCTGGTGCGCGAAGACGTGCAAAGCGGCTACTATCCGGTGCATTTTGAAGTCTTGTACGATCAGGCGCCGAAAGAGCCGATTGAACTGGTGACTTATATAAAAACACAAGGCAATCCCGACTTGCCGGAGGATCCGGATGCGCCGGACCTGCCGGACGATCTGCCCGCTATTGATGATCCCTTTTTTGATGATCCGGGCGGCGGATCGGGCGGCGGCTGGGTTGATCTGCCGGGCGGCGATACCCCCGAAAAGCCGAGTGTGCCGCGGGTGATTTTGAACGGTTTCCGTACCGAACCCGAAAGCGTCAAGGCCGGACAGCCTTTTACCTTGATTTTAATGGTGCGCAATACCTCAAAGAAAACGGCTTTGAATAATATTAAATTTACGATTAAAGCCGCGGAAGATGCCCTGCTGCCGGTCAGCGGGTCCTCGACCTTGTTCCGCGATAAGATTGCGGCGGATACAAGCGTAGATGTGGCGATCAATCTCAAAGCCGAGGCGAAGCTGGAGCAAAAGACCTATCCGGTCAGCGTGCAGATCGATTTTGAAGACGACAAGGGCGAAAGCTATTCCGTTGAAGAGACGATTTCCGTAAGGGTCCTGCAGGATCCGAGGGTAGAATTCGGCAAGCCCCAAATGTACCCGGAACAGGCGGAGGTCGGCCAGGATGCCAACTTAATGTTTGACATCTACAATAAAGGCAAAAGCCCGCTTTACAACCTGACCGTTATTGTCCCGGAAGGGGAGGCGGTCAGTGAGCAGAATTATTTTGCCGGCACCTTGGAAGCCGGCGGCAGCAAAACCGTGGATCTGATGATTACGCCGCTGAAAGAGCTCAGCGACGGCGAAGAGGTGCCGTTCTCCATTCAGTTTGAAGATGAGGACGGGCATAAAACGGTCATTGAACACCCGATTCCGATGACCATTCTGCCGGAAGAATTCAATGAAGATCCCGCGGGCCTTGATGATCCCGGCTTTGATGAGCCGGAGGAGCCGCAAGAGCAGGAAAGATTTTCGCTTTGGCCGGGGATACTCTTTGTCCTGATTCCGCTGCTTTTGATCATTGTGATTGTGCTGTTGGTCAAGCGGCATCGCCGCAAAAAGAGACGGGCGGAAGATGAAGCCGATGTTTTGAATGCCATGCAGGCTTTTGATGCCGAAAATCCGGGAGTGTCCGACGACGATGAGATGGACTGACATTTTAAAAATGAGTCTCGGGAATCTGCGCAAGCGAAAACTGCGCAGTATCCTCACGATCATAGGGGTCGTTATCGGCATAACGGCCATTGTCGTCATGATGTCTTTGGGCATCGGTTTAACGGATATGAGCATGCGCGACATGCAGAATTCCAAAGCCTTGCTGACCGTGAATGTGAGTCCGGACTGGGCGGAGCGTCCGGACGAGGAAAAGAAACGCTTAAATGATGAGACGATCGAAGCAATTGAGCAGATAGAGGGCGTGGACTATGTGATTCCGATCCTGGCAGTGCCTGTTACCCTCCGCGTCGGGCAGTATACGGCGGACGTCATCGTTAGGGGCATGCCCCTGCGTACGCTGCGGGAGGGTGACTTGGATTTTGCGGAAGGCAGCCTGCCCGAAGAGGGGGATACGCTGAAGTTTATTTACGGCTGTTACGTGCAGGATAACTTTATTCCGCTGAGTGTAGCGGAAGGCGGCGATTGGTACGAGTTCGATCCTTCAGAGATCGATTTCATGCGCGATCCGGTTTTCGTCAGCTTTCAGGAAAATGCTTCAGAAGGAGACGAAGAAAAGCCCAAGCGAAAATACATCATGCCCACGGCTGCAGTCCAGCAGGAGCCGGAGGACGGCCTCTCCTACAACGAGGATTTCTCGGCCTACGATATTTATGCGGATATCGAGGCGCTGAAATGGCAGCTGCATCAGGTTTATAAAGGCAAGGCCTGGCCGAATCAGGAAGCGAGCCCGAGCGGCATGCCCTTGGGCCCTCCGGAATATTCCGAGCTGAAGGTGCGTACCGTAAGTATTGATTACACAAAGCAAATACAAAAGCAGCTGAATGAGGCGGGCTTTAATACCTATTCCAGCATCGAATTCATTGACAGCATGCGGCGGCAGAGCGCGATCAGCCAGGCGGTTCTGGGCGGCATCGGCGGCATCTCGCTTTTGGTGGCGGCGATCGGAATCGCGAATACGATGATGATGTCCATCTATGAACGGACCAAGGAAATCGGGATTATGAAAGTCTTAGGCTGCAGCCTCGGCAATATCCGGGCGATGTTTTTGACGGAAGCGGCGCTGATCGGCCTGATCGGCGGGGTGCTGGGGCTTTTGCAAAGCTACGGCTTGTCATTTATCATCAATAAGATTGCCGCCGGCATGATGAGCGGCGAGGATATTGCCATCAGAGTTTCGCTGATACCGCCGTGGCTGAGTATTGCGGCCGTGCTTTTTGCAGCCTTGGTCGGCATGGTCTCGGGCATGGTGCCGGCGGTTCGGGCGATGCGTCTGAGCCCCTTGGAAGCGATAAGAGCGCAGTAACAGCGCAGCAATAAGAAGACGGCGGAGGGCCGGATCAAGAGAGGACAGAAGAATGAAGGATCGGGTGAAAGCAGAGCTCCGGCTGAATTTTTGGGCGATTTTAGGGGTCACGGTTTACGCCGCGGCCTTTCGCTGGTTTTTGGTGCCGGGAGGTCTTTACAGCGGCGGGATCGCCGGAATTTCCCAGATTCTTTTGCATATTCTGCGAAAAGACCTGCACGTTACGGCATTTGCGCAGATCGATCTGACGGGTATTATCTACTGGGTCATCAATGTGCCCATCTTGATGCTGGGCTACAGTGCCATCGGGAAACGTTTTTTCAGACGCACCCTGCTCTCGATTACCATACAGTCCCTGCTGATTGCTTTTCTGCCGACGCCGTCCGAGCCGCTGCTTTCGGATGCGCTCCTGAACTGCCTGATCGGCGGGGCGTTGTCCGGTTTAGGTATCGGCCTGACGCTGCGTTCGGGAAGTTCCTGCGGCGGTACCGATGTGCTGGGCATGTATTTTTCAAAAAAGTACAGAGATTTCAGTGTCGGACGTATTAATCTCTATATTAATGTCTTTATATTTACGATTTCCGCATTCCTCTTTAATCTCACCATTGCCGCCTATTCGACGGTTTTTGCCATCGTTTCCGCCTTTGTGACGGACCGGATGCACGCACAGAACATTAAGATTTCCGTGCAGATCATCAGCAGCAAGAAGGAGCTGGGGCATCTGATCATCAAAAATCTCAAACGCGGCGTCACGAGCTGGAAGGGGACGGGAGAATATACCGGCAGCGAGAAATATATTTTCATGACGGTGATCAGCAAGTATGAATTAAATAAGCTTCTGCATCTGATTCATAAATATGATGAGCATGCCTTCGTGGAGATCAGCACGCCGCGGCGCATTGTGGGAAACTACGAGCAGCGTCTGGATGCGTGAAGGAGCCCGGCCGGCTTCAAGAGGCGGAATTTTACCGCGGAAATTCACCCTTGATCCGTTTTTTTGAACATGAGGATAAAAGAAATAAATAAAAGCAGAGACGAGAGCAGAATGAGTTTTTCTAAAAGGCAGTCTGCTAAAACACTGCCGATCCCCGCGCCGAGCGTAAATGTCAGAATAATCAGGGCATAGCGGGCAAAGCGTTCCTTATGAAAGGCGTCCCCTGTCCTTATCCATCCGGACAAGGCTTCCGTTGCACTTCTTAAATTTCCGATGCACATGGTACTCGCGAAAAAAAGCCCGTTGACTTTTCGAAAGCTCTGAACTTGCATGGCACAGGAAAAAGAAACAAGGGCATTGGCGAGCATATTCGCCTTTTGCGGCAAAAAGCCCACTATCAGCAAAAGCACAATTTCTAAAAGCAGGACCATTTGTCTTCTCTGCAGATAGCGGGAGCGGGCAAAAGCATGGAGTATGAGTTCTGCCGTTAAAATTCCCGAAATAAATGCAAGGATCGGAATGAGGTAGTTTAAAGCGCTGATAAAGTCTCCGCTAAATAGTTTTGTGCTCATAAGTACAAAGTTTCCGGTCTGCGCATTGGCGAAGACTTCGCCTCTTATGTGATAGCTGTAGGCATCTTGCAGGCCGCCCGAAAGCGTGAGAAAAAAGACCGTGATAAAGGCTTCGGACATCTCTTGTTCTTGCGTTTTTAAAAAACTAAACACAGATTCCCTCAATTCTCTTGTTTACCGGATGGATGTTCGCATATATTTTATGAATTGTAAAAAAGGCGTCTTTAATTTTCAATGGCATTTGTACAGCTGTGTCAGATTATAAAACGAAAGAATAAGCTGTTTAAGCGGCCTTCTTCGGCAAATTTTTTATATACATATTTTCACTTCAATACTAACTATATTATTATTATTTGTAGGATCAGCCTAAAAATCACGAAAAGCAGGCTGTTTATGTTTATATATTGACAAAAGAGGCAAGACATAGTAGATTAAAATTGTAATTATTTAAATCGTTTAATTAATAACGGCTTTAGTATTCGGAAAATCGTATTAAGACTTGTCTCTTTCACAAAATTTTTGAAGGGGAAGAGAAATGATGAAACCTTTGGGGACCAATCAGTCCGTCAGTAAAATTCGTAATCAGCGCCTGATCAAGCGCATTATTTTTACGGCAGGCAGCATCAGCCGGGCGGATGTAGCGGAGAAGTCCGGGCTTACCGAGGCTTCCGTGAGTATTATTACCTCTAAATTGATTGAAGACGGGATCTTAGAAGAATTTCCGGAGCCGGAAGAGGACGGCATTAAGCGAAGAGGACGCAAGCGCAAGCTTTTAAGAATTAATAAAAACTACGCCTATTTTATCGGCATCGATATCGGCCCTTACAAAACCGCCTTCTGCCTCATGAATTTATTCGGAGAGATTTTAAAGACAGAGCATTATGTAAAAGATGCGTTGACTTATGAGGCGATCCGGGAGATGGCCGTCGAGAAGGGAAAGGACTTTTATACGACGCTTTCCGAAGAGCAAAAAGAACGTGTTCTGGCGGCGGGGCTCTCCGTACCGGCCAGAATCAATAAAGCGGGAGATCAGATAATCGACGACCGCTATGAGGTGCCGGAGCTTTCCTTGGCCGAAGAAGCAAAAGAAGCCTTGGGGTTTCCGGTCAGCCTGATTAACAATGTAAAGGCAAGAGCAATTGACCATGCCTTGTACCATCAAGCGGCGCATCAGGATTTTCTCTATTTCTATGCCGGCTACGGCTTAGCCTGTCAATATGTGCTGCATGATTCGCAGAACAGGCTTTTGCTGCCCGGAGACGGAGAAATCGGGCACAGCATCGTGGGCGATCTGGACTTTCACTGCCCCTATTGTCATAAAGAAGGCTGTCTGGAAAGTTACGTGGCAGAACCTTTGCTGAAAAAACGCATGGCGGCTTTGCCGGAGATGAAAGAACAGGGGATCCCGGCTTTTAAAGATTTAGTTGAGAAACTGGATAAAGAGCAGCTTCCGGAAGCTGTCGAGCATATCTTCCGGGAATCCATGGAGAAGACGGCCCTTTTGATTCGGGCTTTTCACGATTTTATTTCCCCGGACAATATTTATTTCTCCGGGACGATCTTTGAATCCTTGCGCTGCAGACAGTGGCTCTCCGATGCCTTAGAAAACTTAGCATTCCGCCGGGACGATATCGGCGGAAAAATCGAATTTTTAGAAAGCGGTCCGGAAGACGGCGCGAGAGGAGCGGCTTCAACAGCCTTGCTCCATCACTACCTCCACCAATTCTGAATCCGCAGTCTGAACAGGGAAGAAGAAAGAAGGCGAGAGCGATAAGAAGCTGTATATAAAGCATTTTATAAAAAAAGAAAAAGGAGTCTAAACAAAAGTCATGAACAGAATTTATTTGAACCTCAAGCGATTTGACATCCCGACCGAGGCCGGCGGTGTCAACAGCCTGGCTGCACCCGAAGACTGGGCGCGCAGCATTATTGAAGGGGTCAGAGAGGGGCTCAAAGCCTATGATCCCGAAAATGTTGTTTTCGGCATGTATTTCCCGGAACTGCATCTTTATCCTGCCCTTCAGGCAGCAGGAGACGATTTCCCGGCCCTCATCGGCCCGCAGAGCGTATACCGCGAAGATGTTGAAAAGGGCGGTAACTTCGGCGCTTTTACCTCGCTTCGCACCGCTAAATCGGTCAAAGCCTTAGGCGCCGACAGCTGCATGATCGGCCATTGCGAAGAACGCAAAGATAAGTACGAAACTATGCTGGCCGCAGTCAAAGCTCTTAATCCTGATCTCGAGATCACCAAAGAGGAGCAGCTGAAACTGCAGGAAGCCGTTAACCGTCAGCTGAACGCTGAAGTACTGGCGGCACAGGCGCAAGGCCTCGAGGTCTTGTACTGCCTCGGAGAAAAGGCCGAAGAAAGTGATTTCCGGGAGGATGTTTTGAAAATTCAGATTGAGGTCGGGCTCAAAGATGTCGATCCCGATCATGTCACCATAGCGTATGAGCCGGTTTGGGCCATCGGTCCGGGGAAGACCCCGCCCGGTGCGGAAGCGATCGCTGAAGTGGCTCGCTATCTTAAAAAGGTCAGCCATGATCTGCCGGTCGTCTACGGCGGCGGACTCAAAAAAGACAACGCCGCAATGCTGGCTTCCGTCCCCGAAATTGACGGCGGTTTAATTGCCTTGACTTCCTTTACGGATCCGGTCGGTTTCTATCCGGATCAGTACCTGGAGATCATTGATATTTTCTTAAAAGAAAGAGAGGACTCAGAAAAATGAAACTTCAATTTGAATACGGACACGGATTAATGGAAGCGGATCTTCCGGATGACCGAACAGATGTGTTTATTCCCGGTGAAACGGTCAAAGATCCGCCTTACCTGAAAGACCCGGTAAAGGCAACCGAAGAAGCGATTCTTCATCCGATCGACCTGCCGCCGATTTCCGAAATCGCCAAGCCGAGTTCAACGGTCACCATCGTATTCCCCGACCGCGTAAAAGGCGGCGAACAGGCCAACTCGCACCGCAAGGTCTCCATTAAGATTATCTTGGATGAGCTGAAAAAAGCAGGGGTTAAGAAAGAAAATATCCTCCTGATCTGCTCGAACGGCCTGCATGCGAAGAATACGGAACAGCAGATTCATAATATTCTCGGCGATGAAATTTTCAATGCGTTCTGGCCGAGCCATCAGATCATCAATCATGACAGTGAAGATTATGAGCATCTCGTAAATTGCGGTTATGATGAGCAAGGCGACATTGTCTGGATGAACAAATATGTGTACGAATCGGATATTGCGTTCCTGATCGGACATGCCTTAGGCAATCCCTACGGCGGCTATTCCGGCGGTTATAAGCATTGTGCGACGGGTATTTCCCACTGGCAGACGATCGCGACCAACCATGTCCCGGCCGTTATGCATAAGAAAGACTTTGTGCCGGTCAGCTCGCACTCGACGATGCGCAGCAAGTTCAATTCAATCGGTGCTCATATGGAAAAAAGCATGGGCAAGAAATTCTTCTGCGTAGATGCGGTGCTGGATACAAAAGCACGTCAGATTGCGGTCTATGCCGGAACGGCGGGCGAAGTGCAGAAGGAGTCCTGGAAAATTGCCGATAAGAGGACTTATGTCCCTTATGCCGAAGAAAAATACGATGTCATGGTCTTCGGTCTTCCGCAGTTCTTCCACTACGGCGACGGCATGGGCACCAACCCCATCATGATCATGCAGGCCCTTTCGGCTCAGGTCATTCGCCATAAACGCGTCATGAAAGACAACTGCGTCATCATTGCCTCGTCCATCTGCGACGGCTGGTTCCATGATGAGCTCTTCACGGGCTACAGGCAGATTTATGAGATGTTCCAGACGAACTCCAATCAGATTCTGCCGGATCTGAACAAGTACCGTGAACTCTTCGCGACCAACGAAGAATACATTCGCAATTACCGCTTTGCGCACGGCTTCCATCCTTTCCACGGCTTCTCCATGATCAGCTGCGGACACATTGCGGAGATGAATACCAGTGCGATTTACATCTGCGGCGCAAGAGAACCCGGCTATGCGCGCGGCATGGGCCTGAAGACACGTGCCACGATTAACGAAGCGCTGAAAGACTGCGAGCGTATAGATCGGAAGAGCGTCGTGTAGGGAAAGAGTGTAGA
>CALLQJ010000290.1 GCA_938014865.1 uncultured Fastidiosipila sp. | reverse complement strand
CGGCCTGAACGCCCGCTATATCAGTGAGGATAAGGGGCTGCGCGTGAAAGCAAGCGAGCTTCTTCCCGCGGGCATTCCGGACGAAGAGGCTGCGCCTTTGAGCGATGAAGAGCTGGCAGACGCCTTCCTCCTGGCCCGCACCATCGCTTATGCCCAGGGCTTTGCTCTGTACAGGGCCGCCTCCCGGGAATACGGCTGGGGCCTGGACTATAAGGCAATCGCCGCCACCTTCCGCGAAGGCTGCATCATCCGTTCCGCCCTGCTGACTCCGATTATGGAAGCTTACGCCCGGGATCCGGAGCTTGAAAATCTGCTGCTGACGGAAAATTTTGCCGAGGTCCTGACACGCGGAATAAAACCGCTGCGCCGTCTGGTTTCAGCCGCTGCACTCAGCGGACAGCCGGTGCCGGCCTTTGCGGCGGCTCTAAGCTACTATGACCAGCTTCGCACGAAGCGGAGTTCGGCCGCAATGATCCAGGCACAGCGCGATTATTTCGGCGCTCATACCTTCCAGCGCACGGACGCCGAGGGGATTTATCATCATGAGTGGCCGCAGGAAGAAGAGGCATAGAGCATGGATAACGTTGTCTATACCATTTTCGGCGGCACGGGGGATCTTTCCTACCGCAAGCTGATGCCGGCCTTTTACAATTTATTCGCCCGGGGACTGCTCGGGGAAAACACCTGCTTTCTGGCCTTGGGACGCCGTGACTGGGACAAGGAAAAATACCTTAGCGAGATCGAAGACTGGGTCCGGGAATTTGCCCGCTTCCCCGTCACGGATGCATCGTTTGCCGAGTTTTCGGACTACGTCGACTACCTGAGGGTGGATTTCACCAAGGCGGAAGATTATAACCGGCTCTTCAGCTATTATGAAAAGTTTTCGGGAAGCCGCGAAAAGATACGTCACATTTTCTACTATGCCGTGGCGCCCGGGCTTTTCCCCGTTATTACGGATAATCTGCTCAGTACGGGCTGCCTGCAGGGGATCTGCCGCGTCGTGATCGAAAAGCCCTTCGGCGAGGACCTCGAACAGGCCCGCGCGATCAGCGAGAAGCTTTCTTCGGCCTTTGGCGAGGATCAGGTCTATCATATTGATCATTATCTCGGCAAGGAAATGGTCTTGAATATTGCGACCATCCGCCGCGCCAATGCGCTCTTTAAAGCGGCCTGGAACAAGGATTATATTGACTCCGTGGAGATTTCCGCCCTGGAATCGATTGATATCGGCAATCGCGGCGCCTATTATGACGACGCCGGTGCCCTGAAAGACATGATCCAGGGGCATCTTTTTCAGGTCCTGACGATCATAGCCATGGAGGATACGGCCGATCCGGACAGTCCCGCTTTTACGGCCGCACAGGAAAACCTCCTGCAGGCCCTCCGCCCGCCGGAAGCGCCCGCCTCCTCTCAGCTGGCCCTCGGGCAGTATGAAGGCTACCGGGAAAGCAAGGATGTCGCTCCGGACAGCACGACCGAAAGCTATGCGGCCGTCAAGGTGCTGATCGACAATCCGCGCTGGGAAGGCGTGCCGTTTTATCTTCGGAGCGGCAAGGCCTTAAAAGAGCGCAAAACCTATGTCACGGTCAAGTTTAAGCAATTTTCCGAAAAGAGTCCGCAGAATATTCTGCATATTGAAATCCAGCCGCAGGAAGGCATCCGCCTGAGCTTTAATATCAAAAAGCCGGGCAGCCGGAATGAAATTGAGAAGGTCAGCATGGATTTCTGCCAGAGCTGCAATATCGAAGCACACAGCAATACGCCCGAGGCCTATGAGCGACTCCTCCTGGCCGCCTGCCGGGGCCAAAAAGAATATTTCACGCCCTGGCAGCAGATCGAAAGCAGCTGGGAATGGATGCATCAGCTGCGGCAGTTAAAAGAGGAAGAAGGTCTCGTCCCCGAAGTGTATCCGCGCGGCAGCTGGGGACCGGGAAATGCCGATGCCCTGCTCGCTGAAAGCGGCCGCCGCTGGGAAAACGAAACCGATACTTTGATTTAAGCCTTCCTGAGGCTTTGATCCCGGAAAGGACAAGAGAAGATGATTTATGATATCAGCCGGCCGGTCACGGAAGAGATGGCCGTCTATAAAAACAAAACAATCAAGAAGCCTGCATTTAAATGGATCGCCGTTTATCCGGAAGACAATTACAACGAATCCAACTACAAAACAAATCTGCACAGCGGCACCCACTTTGATGCACCTCTGCACATGGTCGACGGCGGCGGTGCTGTCGAAACATTGGACTTGGAAGATTTTTTAGGCCCCTGCCGACTGCTGGACCTCAGCTTTCTGGAGCGGCGCATCGAAGCGGCGGACCTCAAAGACTTTGAGATCAAGCCGGGCGAACGCATCGTAATCAAAACCCGCAATTCCTTTGAAGACGATTACAATCCCGAATTCATCTGCCTGAATCCGTCGGCGGCAGAATATCTCCGGGACATCGGCATCCGTTCTCTGGCCATTGACGCCATGAGCATTGAACGCGGCGACCCGGAACATAGGGTGCACAGCATTATCCTGGGCGCGGGCATCGGGGTCCTGGAAGACGTCCGCCTCGCGGAGGTGCCCGAAGGGCGCTACGAGATCATCGCGCTTCCGCTTTATTTAAAAGGCCGGGAAGCGGCGCCTGCCCGGGCCGTGCTGCGCACTTTGGATTAAGCGGAAAAATCGAATTTTCCCGGACATTGCCTTCAATAAAAAAGCTGCATCCTTGATCAGGAGTGCAGCTTTTTCTTCATTCTCTTTTTCCCCGGCCGGAACTCAGATATAGAAAATAAGCAATCCGATCCCCACCATGGCCAGAAGCACAAGGAGCGCCGGGAGCAGGATCATTTGAATACCGGCCAGCCACATCGCCCCGAAGTCGCCCTTCTCAAGATAAATCTCATCCTGATCTGAAACGCGCGGCCGTGACTGTGTATCCTCTGCCTGCTGTTTATAAATTCTGTCAATCCGATTCTGTAAAAGCATCTGCTTCCTTTCCGGGCGGGAGAATCTGCCTTAAACGGCAGTCTGTTCTGCCGCTTCTTCCTCTCCCGTATCCTGTTTCAGAGATTCCTCCGTATTCAAGGGGTAGTGACAGGCCACATAATGTCCTTCCGATAATTCACGCATTTCCGGAACCACATGGCGGCATTTTTCCTGCGCGTATTTGCAGCGCGTATGGAACTTGCAGCCCTTAGGTGCGTTGACCGGCGAAGGAATATCGCCTTCTAAGACCACCAGATCACGGCTGGCATCTTCTTCAGCCTGCGGAATGGCGGAAATCAAGGCTTCCGTGTAGGGGTGCATGGGCCGGTCAAAGATCTTCTGACTTTCACTTAACTCGACAATGACACCCAGGTACATAACGGCAATACGATCCGAGATGTATTTAACAACCGAAAGGTCATGGGTGATGAAGAGATAGGTCAGATGCTGCTGATCTTTGAGATCTTTGAGCAGATTGATGATCTGCGACTGGATCGAAACGTCCAGGGCCGAAACCGCCTCGTCACAGACCACAAACTTCGGATTCATGGCCAGAGAACGGGCAATACCGATACGCTGCCGCTGTCCGCCGGAGAACTGATGCGGGTAGCGATGGAGGAAATAAGGGGCCAGCCCGCAGTCATCCATAACCCTGAGCACTTCCTTTTTCATGCGCTCATCATTGCGTTTAAAGAAATTATGCGCCAGCATGCCCTCGCCGATAATCTGTCCGACGGTCATGCGGCTGTCCAGCGATGAATAAGGATCCTGGAAAATCAGCTGCATGTCGACACGAAGGTGCCGCATTTCTTCATAGGTCAGCCTCGCTAAGTCAATCCCGTCATCGCGATTGGCCTCAGCCTTCATAAATTCGGGATCCTTAAGATGCGGCTCACGCAAAGCCTGAATTTCAGCTTCCAGCTCCTTGATTTTCGCATCATAGCCGGCAAGCTTTTTTTCCAGTTCCGCGCGGCGTGCCTCTTCCTTTTCTATTTTGCGGGTGCGGTTTTTTCCTTCTTGCTGCTGAAAATGTGCATCTTCTAATTCAACCTTGTTATCCTGCAGCTTGCGGTTTACATCACGGCGCGCCTTGGCATGCTCATAAAGTTCGCCGTAAAGCTCCAGGACAGGATCAGGCGAATCCAGCGTAATGAAGCCGCCGAAAAGATTGGTCAGGTTCAGATAAGCATTTCTTTGATTGCGCCGTTTTTCAGCAATCACATTGTGCTGTTTATATTGTTCTTTCTCATCCAGCTTGGCGTAGTCCGCTTCCGACTTCTCAAGTTCTTTTGTGAGCTCTTCAAGCTCCCGGCGCATTTTGTAAAAGCTTTTGATGCTGTCTTTCATATAGCGCGGCGCTACATCCGTCAGACTGCGGCCGTAATACATGGTCCGGCCGTCGGTCTGCTCATAAAGCTGCAGAAGCGTACGGCCCAAGGTCGATTTTCCGCAGCCGGATTCTCCGACCAGGCCCAGGGTCTCCCCTTCATAAATCGTCAGGTCAATCCCGTCATTCGCCTTTACATAAAGACCTTTTTTCTTAAGCGGGAACCATTGTTTCAGGTTATGCAGCTTAAATAAAGGTTTTTTATTTTCCTTGTTCATTGCGTTCCTCCTTATTCGGATAGAAGCAGCGGATCGTCTGAGTATCGGAAATCCTCGTAAGCTCCGGTTCCTCTTCTTTGCAGCGCTCCGTTGCATACTTGCAGCGCGGCGCAAATTTACAGCCTTTCGGCAGATTCAGGGGGTGAGGAACAGCGCCGGGAATCGGCTCAAGCTTATAATCCGGCGGTGTATTCAGACGCGGAATCGACTGGAGCAAGCCTTCCGTATAAGGATGGGAATGCTCTGTCGCCTTGGCAAAAATCGTCCGGGTCGGTGCGAGTTCCACCACCTGGCCGCAGTACATAACCGCCACCTGGTCCGCCATCTGATTAATTACGCCCAGATCGTGGGTAATAAAGAGGATAGCCGTCCCTTTTTCTTCCTGAAGCTCACGCATCAAGCGCAGAATCTGCGCCTGAATCGTCACGTCCAGCGCCGTGGTCGGTTCATCCGCAATCAGAAGCTGCGGCTGACAGGCCAGGGCCATAGCGATCATGACCCGCTGGCGCATTCCGCCGGAAAGCTGGTGGGGATACTGCTTCGCTACGATCTGCGGATTAGGAATTTTAACGTCGGCCAGCATGTCCACCACTCTTTCCCGCGCTTCCTTCTTGCCCATGTTCTGATGGAGCATAAAGGACTCGCCGACCTGCTGTTCAACCGAAAAGACCGGATTCAGACTGGTCATCGGTTCCTGGAAAATCATCGAGATGGCGTTGCCGCGCACTTTATACATTTCCCGCAGCGGAAGGTGGGTAATATCCCGTCCGTTAAAGATGATCTGTCCGTCTTCAATCCAGCCGTTGCCGTCCATACGCTCTAGCACGAACAAGCCATATACGGATCTGCCGAAACCGGACTCGCCGACGCCGCAGAGCTGTTCGCCGAGCTCGAGGAGGCC
>CALLQJ010000289.1 GCA_938014865.1 uncultured Fastidiosipila sp. | reverse complement strand
GAAAAACGGGCTTTTGTCCCGAAGCAATTCGTGGAAGTAAGAGGGCTTTTCTTGCCGAAAAAACGGAAAAGCTATACTATGCTTACGGAAAGTTATTCAATGCTTACTTGATAAAGAAGAACACGAACGAAGACGCTCGGAGGTAAGAAATATGCAGCTGAAAGATGCCCGTATCGGAGATGTCTGTGTGGTCGAAGCCATGGACCTGCCCTTTCGCCTGAAACATCGGCTCGAGGCTTTGGGGATGACCCTCGGCACGCCGGTGAGCGTGTTTAACCGCAAGGGAAAAGGCATCATGATCGTGCGGGTGCGCGGGACGAATTTTGCCCTGGGACGCAATATCACCGCCAATATCAAAGTACGCTGCGCAGAAGGGGAGCGCAAAGATGCCTGAAACAAAAAGAAACGAAATGACCATCGCCTTTACCGGCAATCCGAACTGCGGCAAAACCACCCTGTTCAACGCCTATACCGGCGCCAACCTTAAGGTGGCAAACTGGCCCGGCGTCACGGTTGAGAAGGTCGAAGGCGTCCTGAAAGACCACGACCTCACCATCCATCTGGTAGATCTGCCGGGCTTGTATTCTCTGACCTCCTACACCATGGAGGAAAAAATCGCCCGCGAATTCATTTTAAGCGACGAAGTGGACCTCATCATCAACGTCGCCGACGCCTCCTCACTTGAACACAGCCTCTATTTAACCTTGCAGCTTTTGGAACTCGGCAAACCTGTCGTCATGGCGCTGAATATGATGGACATTGTAGAAAAGCGCGGCATGGAAATTGATTTGCACCGCCTGCCGGAGATGCTGGGAATCCCCGTGATTCCCGTTTCCGCCCGCAAGCGCCGCGGCCTGGAGGTGCTCCTTCATGCGGCAGCTCACCATAAGGATTTAGAAGATCCCGAGTGCGCGGCTAAACGGCAGGAAGACGCCTGCAGTCAGCTGCGGCAAACTCCGGCCCGCGGCCGCCGGCGCGCTGCCGCTTTCGGACGGCACGCAGGATATGGCGGGCAGGCCGGGCACGCGGGATGTGCCGGGCATGCGGGACACGCCGGACCTCCGGCCAGTGATGAACGACCCCACGCTCAAGCCGCCGGACCCCGCCGCAGCCAAAGGGACCTGCCTCAGGACCGGGAGGGCCGTGTGCGTCCTTTCCCCGTGGTTTATTCGGAGGGAATCGAAAAGAAGATCTGTGCCGTTTCCGCGGAACTTAAGCGCCTCTACCCGGGCCTTCACAATTACCGCTGGCTGGCGATTAAGGATCTGGAAGCGGATCCGGTCATTCAGGATAAATACCCGCTGGAGCTGCCGGAGGTTCTGGACCGCAGCTATGAGTCGGACATCATCAATGAGAAATATGATTTCATTTCCGAAATTATTGATGAGGTGCTGGTGAATAAGAATAAACAAGACGAATTTACCAACGCCCTCGACCGCGTCCTGACCCACCGCATCTGGGGCATTCCGATTTTCCTGGCCATCATGGCCGTGATTTTCTTCTTTACCTTCACCGTCGGGGACTGGCTCAAAGGCTATCTGGAAGACGGGATCGACTGGGTGACGCGGGCCGCGGAACAAGGCTTCGCGGCAGGGAACGTCAACCCGCTTATTGTTTCCTTGGTCACGGACGGCATCATCGGCGGGGTGGGGACGATTTTAACCTTCCTGCCGAATATTTTGATCTTGTTTGTTCTGCTGGCGCTGCTCGAGGACAGCGGCTATATGGCCCGGGTGGCCTATGTCATGGAAGGCATCATGAGCAAGATGGGCCTGTCGGGCAAAGCCTTTATCCCCATGCTCTTGGGCTTCGGCTGTACGGTGCCGGCGATAATGGCCTCGAGGGCGCTCGAAAACCGCCGCGACCGTTTGAAGGTCATGCTGGTGACGCCTTTTATGAGCTGCAATGCCAAGCTTACGATTTACATTTTGTTTTCTGAAATGTTTTTCCCGGACTATGCCATGCTGGCGGCGTATTCGATGTACGTGATCGGGATCTTAGTGGCGATTTTAGTGTCCTGGATTGTGCATCTGATCGACCGCAAGGAGAGCGTGAACTATCTGATGATCGAGCTTCCGGAATATAAAATGCCGGACCCCAGGACCGTGGCGATTTATACCTGGGAGAAGATCAAGCAGTATTTAATTAAAGCCGGGACGACGATCTTCATTGCGTCGATCGTGCTTTGGCTGCTTTTGAATTTCGGTTCCTCGGGCTACACGCCGGATATGACACAGAGTTTTGCGGCGGGAATCGGAAAGGCTTTGGTGCCGGTCTTTGTGCCGGTGGGGCTGGGCTTTTGGCAGATTACGGTGGCGCTGATCGCGGGCATTTCCGCCAAGGAAGTGGTGGTGTCGAGCTGCGCGATTTTGTTCGGCATTTCGAATGCGAGTTCGCCGGCGGGGATGGAGGCGTTCCATCAGGCGCTGACGGGGATCGGCTTCGGACCTTTTAATGCGTATTGAGATCGGAAGAGCGTCG
>CALLQJ010000288.1 GCA_938014865.1 uncultured Fastidiosipila sp. | reverse complement strand
CTCAAGATCTTGCTTATCCTTTTTGTCGCCGTGACCATTATCCAGAATGTTTCAGTCGGCAGAACGTATTACCATCTGCATTATGACGAGCTGCCCGAGGCTTTTGATCATTATAAAATTGCTCAGGTATCGGACTTGCATGATGCGGAATACGGCAGAAATAATGCGCAGATTCTTAAGGCATTGAGAGACGAAGCACCGGATATTATTGTGATTACGGGCGATTTAAGTGATGAATACCATCCGGGATCAGAGGCTGCTTTGAAATTCGCCGAAGAGGCCGCCGCGATCGCCCCCTCGTATTATGTGACGGGCAATCACGAAGCCAGAATGGGGGCGGACTATATCCCTTTTATGAGGGCACTCAGAAAACGCGGAATACATATCCTGCATAATGAGAACGTACGCTTAGAAAAAGGAAAAGACAGCATTATTCTGGCCGGTATTGATGATCCGGAATTTTCCGGCAGTGAGCGGAAGCTGCATGCGGCCGTTACGAAGTCCGCCCTTCAGAAAGTGCATTTAAGCGAGGGGTTTACGCTGCTTTTGGCGCACCGGCCGGAGTTTTTAGATCTTTATGCAGAGGCCGGGGCAGATTTAGTCCTGGCGGGGCATACCCACGGGGGACAGCTGAGGGTCCCTTTTATCGGTGCTTTGGTAGCGCCGGGGCAAGGTTTTCTGCCCGAATATGATGCCGGCCTTTATGAGAAGAACGGAACAAGAATGGTGCTCAGCCGGGGACTCGGCAACAGTTTTGTACCCTTTCGCATCAACAGCAGGCCGGAGATTGTCTTTGTGGAACTTCTGAAAAATAATTGAGGCAGAAGAGGGCAGCAGATTTTAAAATCAATATCTTGTTTTCTTTTTGAAATTTCGCTAACGTAATAGCTGCCGGAAGGACTTGGCATTTATACATTCAAATGCCCTTTCGGCTGAAATTTCAAAAGGACGTCTTCGGCGTCTTCCGGAAAGCGTGGGAAAAGATGCGAGATTATTTACTTGAAATATGCTGCGGATCTGCAGAAGATGCCATACAGGCGGCTGCAGGCGGGGCCGAGCGGGCAGAGCTCTGCTCCAATTTGTTTCAGGGCGGCCTGACCCCGACCCTCGGCAGCTTTTATGCTGTAAGAGATCGGGCCGATATTAAAATTAATGTGATGATTCGTCCGCGGGAAGGCGGCTTCTGCTATACCGAATCCGAAATGTCCGCGGCAATGCATGATGCCGAGCTTTTTCTCGAGGCAGGAGCAGACGGGCTGGTCTGCGGTTTTTTAAATGCTGACGGCAGCATAGACGGCCGGAAGACCCGGGCTTTGGTCGAGCTGGCGGGGGATGTGCCGGTGACCTTTCACCGGGCCTTTGACGTCGTGCCGGACTGGAAAGAGGCCTTGGATCAGCTGGCGGACTTAGGCGTCAGCCGGGTGCTCAGCAGCGGGCAAAGCCCGAATGTGCTCTTGGCCCTTGACCGGATCCGAGAGATGATCGCCTATGCCGGTGAGCGCCTGATTATTATGCCGGGGGCGGGCATCACGCCCGAAACAGCGGATAAAGTGTATGCCGAAACCGGCTGCCGGGAAATGCATGTGTATTTCAGCAGGCTGCAAAGCGATCCTTCGACGCTTCATAATCCCGCCATTCATTTCGGATCCGCACTTTATCCTTCCGAAACGCAATACCCCGTGATTGATGCGGAGGCGATCCGCCGCCTGAATAAATAAGAAAAGATCTGCGGAATATCTGGGAAATTTCAGAGAAATATAAGAAGAGCAGAGGAAGATCAGAGGGTGATCAGAGGATAGACGATCACAGCGAAAAAAGGAGATCCTATGTCCGATACAAAATGGTTTGCCGATGCCAAATACGGTCTTTTTATTCACTTCGGCCTTTACTCCGTATTAGGCGGTGAATATAAAGGCAAGCGGACGGAGGGCCTGTCCGAATGGATCATGCTCTCGGAAAATATTCCCCTTGCCGACTATGAGCGTCTGACGGAGGTTTTCAATCCGACAGCATTTGATGCGCGTGAAATATGCCGCCGGGCCAAGGCCTGGGGGATGAAATATCTTTGTTTTACCGCGAAGCATCATGACGGCTATGCGCTCTTTGATTCCGCCGCCGATGAGTACAACAGCGTCAGCCGCTCGGCCTGCGGCCGTGACTTCGTCCGGGAACTGGCGGATGCCTGTGCGGCCGAAGGCCTGGTCTTCTGCCTGTATTACTCCCAGGCCCAGGACTGGCATCATCCGGACGGCTATCGGGCCTATCAGGATAATTCGGGCCGGAATTTCCGGCGCTGTCTGGATGAAAAATGCATCCCGCAGCTTCGGGAACTTCTCACGAATTACGGGAAAATCGGAATGATCTGGTTTGATACCCCAATGGGCATGCGCTATGAAGAAAGCAAAGAACTCGTTGATCTGGTGAAAACGCTGCAGCCCGAATGCCTGGTCAACGGACGGATCGGACACGGTTTAGGGGATTATCTGACCACCCAAGACAATCGCATTCCGGCCTATCCGATCAAGACCCTCTGGGAAGTGCCCGCTACCATGAATTCGTCCTGGGGCTATAAACACTGGGATCATAACTGGCACAGCCCGCAGCAGCTTGTCAGGCGGCTTTTGGACATCGTTTCCCGGGGCGGAAATTATCTTCTGAATATAGGGCCGAGGGGCGACGGGTCCGTACCCGAAGAATGCATGAAGAGATTAGATGAAGCAGGACGTCTGCTGCGCCCGATCGGGCCGGCCATCTACGGAACAAAAGCCCGTGAGAGCTATGTCTACGAGGCACCTGAGCTGCGTTTTACCCACAAAGATCATTATGTCTATCTGCACCTGCTTGAACCGCAGCGTTTCAAAGGACGGATGCTGCCGCTGCCGAATATCAAAAATACGCCCGTAAGCCAAAGATGGCTGAACGCGTCTTCTGATGCAGAGAATGCCCTGACGCTGACGCAGTCACTGGAAGGGGATCCGGTCTGGAGGCTTCATGTGCCGGAGGATACAGAGGCAGAGGATATTTTAACGCTGGAAGTTAAAACCAAAGAAAAGGACTTTCTGCAGAAATATTTAGATGAATAAGCGCCGGGCTGAAAAACCGGAGAGCATGCAGCCGGACGGCTGAAGGAGGCCGGAACGTGACGTATCGCATTGCGCTGGGCGGAATTTATATTGAATCGTCGACCTTTACACCTTATGTTTCGGATCGCCGAGACTTTACGATTCTGGAAGGGGAGGCGCTCTTAGCGCTTTATCCCTGGCTTAAAGATTTTCCGGAGGCGGAGTGTATTCCGCTTATCAGGGCCCGGGCTTTGCCCGGAGGTGTCGTGAAGCGGGCTTTTGTTGCGGAGTGGCTGGAGGCCTTCACAAAACACTGGGAGGCTTTGGCAAAAGACAAAGCGGCGGACGGGCTTTTTTTGGATCTGCACGGGGCGATGAGTTTTGAAGGCTCGGAGGATGCGGAAGGGGATCTGCTGCGGACGATACGCCGCCTGACCGGTCCGGAGTGCTGCATCTCGGCATCGATGGATCTGCACGGGAATGTCTCGGATGCGCTTTTTGAAACGGCGGATTTTTTAACCGCGTACCGCACGGCGCCGCATGTTGATGAGGCAGAAACGCAGAAGCGGGCTTTTGCTAAGCTTTTGGAAATCATCGGCAATCAGAGAAAGGATCTGGTCAGAAGCAAAGTGGATCTTCCGATCCTGCTTTCCGGCGAAATGAGCTCGACCGAGTGTGAGCCCGGCAAAAGTCTTTACGGAAAGATCGATGAGATTGTCAAAAAGGATAAAATTACGGACGCGTCGATATGGATGGGCTTTCCCTGGGCGGATCAGCCGCGGAGTCATGCGGTTGTTGCCGTCACGGGTTATGAGCGGGAAAAGACGGAAAAAGAGGCGATGGATCTGGCGGCGTATTTCTGGGCCCGGCGGGAGGATTTTCATTTTGCGGCGCCCGCGGAAAGTCCTGAAGAGGCTTGCCGGACGGCTCTCCGATCGCCGTTCAAGCCGTTTTTTATCTCCGATACCGGGGATAATCCGGGAGCCGGCGGGGCGGGTGACAGGGTGGATCTTCTGAAAACTTTCCTGCGGCTTTATAAGGAAGAAGCGTCCTGCAAAAAGGTTCTTTTTGCTTCCGTACACGATGAAGAGAGCGTGAAGGCGCTGGAGACGGCGGCAAAAGGCGAGACGGTTTGTCTTGAAATCGGCGGGAAGAGCAGTCCGGACGCGGACGCTGCTTTGGAAACAAAAGCACTCGTTAAGCATCTTTATGAGGATTCTTCATCGGGGGCATCTGCCGTTCTGGGGATCGGCAATATTGATCTGGTCCTGACGTCGAAGCGGATACAGTTCAGCACGGCCCGGCATTTTCAAAACGCCGGCCTGGCAGATTTTGCTGCTTATGACATTGTTGCCGTAAAGATGGGCTATCTCGAACCTGATCTGAGCCGGGCGGCAGCCGGCCGGGTGATGGCCCTGAGCCCGGGAGCGGCAGATCAGAATCTCAGCAATCTGCCGTTCACTCGTCTTGCAGAACCCATTTACCCGCTGCAGAAAGATTTTGAAGCGAAGCTTGAGGTCTTGAGCTGTTCTGCCGGGTCGGCCGGGCAGGATCCTTTTAAGAAGTAAGTACCCTTTTCTTTTGCATCGGCAGGTCCTGCAGTTTATCATGAACAGACAGAAGCATTTATTTGCAGAAATTTAAGCGCATCGTTTGGCTCAGGCATGGATTATTTTCTTGAATAAAGTTCAGAAAGGAATAAGAGGATCACTATGGCGACATCTATGGAGAACACAGTTAACAATTTAATTTACTACGGCAATCAGCTGGAACAGACCGGCCTGACCCTCGGCACGGGCGGCAATTTAAGCTACTTCGACCGGGAAAAGGGGGAGATGTACATTACGCCGAGCGGCGTGCCCTTCGGGGACATTACCCCAGAAGCGATTGTTGTCCTTGATACGGAGGGCAATAAAGTAAGAGGCGAGCTCAAGCCGTCCAGCGAATGGGCGATGCACCTTATTTATTACAAAAAACGCCGGGACATCGATGCAGTGATCCATGCGCATACAACCTATGCGACTGTGTTTGCGGTGCTGCACGAGGATCTTCCGGCCAGTCACTATATGCTGGCCGTCGCCGGAAAGAATGTGCGCTGCGCGGAATATGCGTCTTACGGTACGCCAGAACTGGCCGAGAATGCATTTAAGGCCATGGAAGGACGCAAGGCGGCGCTGCTGGCCAATCACGGAATTATTGCCGGCGGCGAGAACCTCGGCGAGGCCTTTAACATCGTGCGTGAAGTGGAATATTGTGCCAGAATCCATATTATGGCGCGTCTTCTCGGCGAGCCGGTGCTGATTCCGGACGAAGAGATGGAAAATATGCTCCGCCGTTTCAAAAGCTACGGGCAGGGCAAAGCTCAGAAATAAGAAGCTCGGAAATAAAAGCGCAGAAACAAAACGATAAGCGGGCCGTCTGCCGCCGCGGGGGCGCCCTTTCCGGGCGGGCGGGGACGGCCTGATTGTTAAGCCTTGAAACAGCTGTTCCGGGAGTCTCTCTGGCTTCCCGGCGCCTTTTGCGCGGCTCCGGACAAGAGAGCGGGGGCTTTTTCGAACGTTTGCAAATTTTATCTCTTGACATATTCTCTGAACTGTCCTAGACTCTCAAAGTGCCTTTGCCACAGTGGCTCAGAGGTAGAGCAATTCACTCGTAATGAATAGGTCGTGGGTTCGATTCCCACCTGTGGCTCCAAAATGAACCGCTGTAAGTCTTCTGAACTTGCGGCGGTTTTTTCATGATCGGAGGGAGCATGCTGCAAGTATTTTTATCCCGTGACGGACGTCTTGAAGAAATGACAAACTTTGCCGCCGGCAGCTGGATCGCTCTCACCAAACCCTCTGAAGAAGAGCTTGAGAGAGTAGAAAAAGAGCTGGGCGTTCTGCCGCATTTTCTGAGAGCGGCGCTGGACTCGGAAGAATCTCCACGTATAGACCGTGAGGACGGACAAGTTCTGATTATTGTTGACGTGCCGATCCGCAGCTCGGACAATCAGCAGTTTTACATTACGGTGCCCATCGGCATTATTATGCTGAAGCAGCATATCATCACCGTCTGCCTGACGGATGATACGATTGCCGAATCCTTCAAGGACGGGAAAGTCAAAAATTTCTACACCCAGTTTAAAACGCGTTTTATCCTGCAGCTTTTATACCGCAATGCCTATCAGTATTTGAATGATCTGAAGGTACTGGATAAAATGAGTTCCCGCCTGGAAAAAACGCTGCACGATTCGCTCCGGAACCGCGAGCTTTTGGAAATGCTGAAAATTGAAAAAAGCCTGGTTTATTTTTCGACTTCGCTGCGGGCCAATGAGACCGTGCTCGAACGTCTGATGCGGCAGGATATCATTAAAAACTATCCGGAAGATAAGGATTTTCTGGACGACGTTATCATCGAAAATAAACAGGCGATCGAAATGTGCAATGTCTACGTGACGATCCTGACCAGTACAATGGATGCGTATGCCTCGGTGATTTCAAACAATCAAAACAATGTCATGAAAATTCTGACGTCTGTCACCTTGGTCATGGCCGTGCCGACCATAGTTTCGGGCTATTTCGGCATGAATGTCCCGGTCCCCATGACCCTCGACAGCGACGCCTTCTGGCTGATTATTGCCGGAACCGTGCTTTTTATGCTTTTAATTACCTATATCCTCCACCGTATCCGGATGCTCTGATTCCGCCGCTCTGTGCTAGAATAAAACAAACTGTGCAGGGCGTATTCTGCCCTGCAGACAAGGTGAATGAGGGAGAAGAGTTGACAGACTTTACATCGTTATGCCGGTTTACAACGAGGAAGCCAATCTGCGCAAGACGGTCGAAAGCTGGTATCCCGTTTGCGAAGCCGCAGGAGAGGCCTCGCTTCTGCTGATTGATGACGGCAGCCGCGACCGCAGCCCCGAGATTCTGGCGGAGCTTTGCGCGCTTTACCCGCGCCTGGAGTACTTTTCCAAAGAAAATGAAGGACACGGTCCGACCATTCACCGGGCGTACCGGGAGGCACTGGACAGGGGCGCGGATTATGTCTTTCAAACCGACTCGGACGGGCAGACCGATCCCGATGATTTCCGGCAGATGTGGGAGAAAAGAGCAGCCTATAAAATGCAGATCGGCCGGCGGGAGAAGCGGGAAGACGGCTTTTCGCGCAAGTTTGTCTCGTTTGTGCTGCGTGTGGTGCTTTTCCTCTTTTTCGGAGAGTGGACGGAAGATCCCAATACGCCCTTCCGCCTGATGGAAGCGGACTGTCTGGAACGCTTTATCCGGATTATACCGCCGGATTTCGGTCTGACGAATGCCGTTTTGTCGGTTTTTGCCGCTTACAGCGGCGTCAGCATGCGCTCTGTCCCCGTTCATCTTGCCCCGCGGCAGGCCGGTGTCAATTCAATTAATCTGCCCCGCATCGTGCGAATGGCGCTGGAAAACATGAAGCGTTTCCCCGCGCTGCGCCGGGCGATGCGCAGGCAGTTAAAAGGAGAAAATAAAGATGCAGAGAGTTAACGGAAGTGCCGAGATCTTAATTTGTGACGACGATCCGGTCGTTCATGAGTCTCTGGCGTTGTACATGAATGAAGAGAATTTTACCCACTATTCCGCCTATGACGGCGAAGAGGGCATAAGGATGCAGAAAGAACTGCAGCCGGATCTGATCATCCTCGATCTGATGATGCCCGGCAAGTCCGGCATGGAGGTCTGCCGGGAGATCCGGAAAAGTTCGGATGTGCCGATTATTATGCTGACGGCAAAGGGCGAGGAAATTGACCGCGTCTTGGGCCTGGAGCTCGGGGCCGACGATTACATTGTCAAACCCTTCAGCCCGAGAGAAGTCATCGCCCGGGTCAAAGCGGTTCTCAGGCGCCTTCGCAGCAGCAATGAGCCGCAGCAGAACCATGTGCTGAAACTGGACGGCCTGGAAGTGAACCTGGATAATTATCAGGTCATTCTGGACGGCGAAAATATTCCGTTTACTCCCAAAGAAGTGGAAATCTTATACCTTCTGGCGTCGCACGCCGGGCAGGTGATGGACCGGGAGCAGATCCTTTCGAAGATCTGGGGCTACGACTATTACGGCGATACCCGGACCATAGACACCCATGTCAAAAGAATCCGCCAGAAAATCGGGACGGATGACCCGCGCTGGGCCCTCGTGACCGTCTACGGCGTCGGCTACCGCTTTGAGGTGAACAGCTGATGAAACGGCGCCCGCTCGGCAATAACAGTGCCTTTTTCAGGCGCATTGTCAGCCTTCTGCTGGGCGCTTTGATTTTGTCTGCGCTTTTCACCTTCTTGTTTTATTCCTTTGCGGCGAATCTGGTCTTTACCAATATCAAGACCAAGGAGTATACCGAGCACGCGTCCTTCCTGGCCGAGAAAACCGCCCTGCGCTATTTAGGCGGTTTGTCCCCGGTGCCTTACGACAGCCTCATGGAAGCCAGTCCCGAACTGACGGACGCGACGGTCATCGTTTATATGTACCGGGAAAGCAGCTTTGATATTGCCTATACCTCGGAGCGCCTGCCGCTTGACAGCGAGGAAATAGAAGAAGCAAAAGCCCTGATCACGGAACATAATTACGCCCTGATGGAACGCAAGGTGGCCGCTTTTGAAGAAGAAATCGGTGAAGAGGAGGATAAGTATCTTTTTGTCGGCTACCCCATTGTGGTTTCGAATCCTTACAGCCAGACACGGCAGACGGTGGGGGCCGTCTATATCGTCGGCAGCTTCGACACCATAAGGGAAAGCTATACCAGCTTGAACTTTGCCTTGATTTTATCCTCCTGCATCGCCTTCCTGCTGATGCTCTTCCCGGTGCTTCTGGTGACCTCGCGCCTTTTGCTGCCTTTAGTGGAAACCAAGAATGTGGCGCTGGCCATGACCCGCGGGGACTTTTCCAAGCGTGCCAAAGCCGATTCCAAAGATGAAATCGGCGACCTGGCCAAAGCCATCAATAATCTGGCCGATGATCTGGACCGTACGCTGAACAGCCTGATGGCCGAACGAAACCGCCTGCAGCAGATTCTGAACGGCTTAGGCGAAGGCATTCTGGCCGTCAGTGATCAGATGGGGCTGATGCACATCAACCCTGCGCTTCTGCGCCTCTTCTCCGTCGAAGAACAAAATGACCGCGAAGCCTTCCGGCACATTCTGGCCGAAGGCGAGCTGGAAGAAAAATTCCGGCATGTGCTCAGCAGCAAAGAAAGCGTGGCCTTAAATCTGAAGCAGCGCTCGCGCATCATTGCCGTACAGATTGATCCCCTGCTGGACAGCCAGGAAGAGGTCTACGGCGCGGTTGCACTCTTCCGGGACACGACGGAAGCCGAACAGCTCGAGCAGACCCGGCGGGATTACGTCTCCAATGTCTCGCATGAACTGCGCACCCCGCTCACGGCGGTCCGGGGCTTGGTCGAGCCTTTGGCGGACGGCATGGTGAAAAAGGAAGAAGACCGGCAGCGGTATTACGGGATCATCCTGCGCGAAACCCTGCGTCTCTCCCGGCTTATAGATGACATGATGACCCTGTCGAGGCTGCAGGCCGGTGCGCTGGAGGTCGAGGCGGAAATTATCGATCCGCATGAACTCAGCGAATCTATGAATTACAAGTACCGCCGCCCGATGGAAGAAAAGGGCATCCGTTTTATTGTCCCGGACCCCGAAGAGGAGCTGCCGCTTTTATACGTGAACGCAGACCGGGTCGAGCAGATTCTGGTCATCCTGCTGGACAATGCCATGAAATTTACAAAAGCGGGCGGCACGATTGAAATCCGTCTGGCCCCTTATCCGCGTTCGCCCGAGCGCTGGCAGTTTATCGTCAAAGACAGCGGTACGGGCATTGCGGCGGAAGATCAGGATTTCATTTTTGAACGTTTTTACAAAGTCAATAAGTCACGCGGGCGCTCGGAAGGCACGGGGCTGGGTTTGTCGATCGCCAAAGAATTGTGCGAGCAGATGGGCGAAAGCATCTGGGTGCGCAGCAAAGCCGGGGAAGGTTCAGAATTTCATTTCAGCGTCAAAACCGCGACAGAGGAGGACAAAGATGTCTAAAGGAAGAAATCCGGATAAAGCAAAAGTAGATCCCGCCTTGCACGGGACAAGCATCACTACATATATTGCCTCATTGGGCATCTGCTCAAGACGGGAAGCCGATCGCCGGGTAGAGGCCGGAGAAGTCTATATCAACGGCGTCAAAGCCGTCCCCGGGGCCCGCGTCAAAAAAGGCGACAAGGTCATGCTGGACGGTGTGCTGCTGAAAAAGAAGCCGGTGAAACATATCTACATTGCCCTCAATAAACCGCGCGGCATCGTGTCAACGACGGATCCCGCGGAGAAGAACAATGTCATCTCATTTATGAATTACCCGGAACGCATTTTCCCGATAGGCCGCCTGGACAAGGATTCCGAAGGCCTGCTTCTGCTGAGCAATGACGGCGATATTGTGAATCGGATATTAAGGGCCCGCTACGGCCATGAAAAAGAATATCTGGTCCGCGTGAATAAGCCTTACGATGAAAAGTTCCGGCATAAAATGGAAAACGGCGTGGAGATTTTAGGGCAGGAAACCTTGCCTGCGAAGTTTCGTCCGGTGGACAATAAAACCTTCCGCCTGACCCTTACCCAGGGCCTCAACCGGCAGATCCGCAGAATGTGCGACGCCTTAGGCTATGAAGTCGAACGGCTTGAACGCATCCGCATCATGAACATCACCCTCGGGAATATGACCCCGGGCAGCTGGCGCTACCTCACCATCAAAGAAATGCGGCAGCTCGAAGGCCTGCTGGAAAAAGCCGAAGAAGAAGCCGACGGCGAGGATGCCATCGACTTTCCCCCTTTGTTCGGAGACGATATCCAATGAAACTTCCGCCCGAATCCATCCTCTACGAAGACAATCATCTTTTCGTCCTGGAAAAAAAGCCCGGCCTCCTCAGCCAGGCCGATTATTCCGGAGATCCGGACATCCTCAATATGGCCAAAGACTATATCAAGATCCGGGATCAAAAGCCCGGCCGGGTCTATTTAGGCTTGGTGCACCGCCTCGACCGCAATACCGGCGGGGTGATCTGCCTGGCTAAAACCTCCAAGGCCGCGTCCCGGCTTTCGGAGCAGATCCGGAAACGGCAATGGGAAAAACGCTATCTGGCACTCTCCGCCGCCCGCGATCAAGAAGAGGCGCTGAAAAGCGTGCTGCAGCAGGAAGATAATCCGCAGAAGGCGTTCCCGGAATTCACGCTCTGGCGCGATGTTTTAAGCAAGGATAAAAAGAAAAACCGCGTCCGGCCGAGTAAAAACGGCAAGGAAGCCTTGTCCCGTCAGCGTCTGCTGGCAGCCCGCAGCTATAAGGGAGAGGTCTTGTATCTTCGTGAATTTTCTCTGGAAAGCGGCCGGAGCCATCAGATCCGGGTGCAGTCGGCGCTCAGAGGCTTCCCGCTTCTCGGAGACCTTAAGTATCAGGGCAGGCAGCTGCCGGGGCAGGACCCGCATTTCCTGGGCCTCTGGGCCTGCGGACTGGGGATCATCCACCCGGTCAAAAAAGAACGAATGTACTTTTACAGCCTGCCGCCGGAAGAGGGCCCCTGGTCTTTGTTTTCCTCTGTGATTAAAAAAGCCTGCTCAGCTTCTGATCCGATAGCGTAAGCCCTCCCGGAGCGCCCGGACAAAGCCCCGGAAATCAAGTTCGCTGTCCTGTTCTATGCGACGGGCAAAAAGCAGGACGGCCAAAAGACGCAAGACGACGGCCAAGAGGGTAATGAAGTGAAAGGGCTGCACATATTGACCAAAGAAAAAAGGCAGTTCAGCTTCGGCCAAAAGAGGGGTCAGCCGGTCCATGATGACGCCGCCTATGATGATGGCCGGTCCGATGCCGACCAGATGCATGAAGACGGTTTTCACCGAAACATAATTCGTCCGCTGATTTTCCGGCGCCAGATAAATGCCCATGCTGAATAAGGTCATATCCGTGGCGGCCCCGACCACCGCCCAGATGAAATTACACAGCACAATCAGCCCGTGGGTGCGGGGGCTTACAAAAAGCCAGATCAGGGAAGAGAGCGAAGCAAGCCCGGAAAAAAGCAAGAGTGTATTTCTGTGTCCGTAGCGGTCATTGATCCGTCCGAATAAGCGGATAAAGAGGACGGTAGCAAAGCCCGGCAGCAAAGAGGCATATAAAGTCTGCAGGCTCATCGGCAGCTTGAGGTATTCATTCATAAATACATTTGTAAAGGGGCCGTGTACGGAATTTCCGAAATACCAGAGCGCGGCAAAAAAGAGATAATTCCGATACGACTTATTCCGGAACGGTGCCGTAAAATCCCGGATGAAGCTGCTATTCCGGAGTGCTTCTTTTTCTGCTTTCGCCTTCGGTTCCCGGACAAAGAGAAAGCTCAGGATTTCCAGACAGCCGAATATGCCGGCCAGACTGAATAAAATGATGTATTTTTCCGGGCTGCTGCCGATTTTCCGCAAAAACAAGGTCAGCAGAAAAGCATAAATAAGCTGCGCCGAGGTAAAGACCATCTGCCGGGTGCTGATAAAGCGGCCGTTGCAGGAGGCGGGACAAGCGGCGCCCAGCCAGACATTAAAGCATAAGTCGCCGACCCAGCAGGCCACGGAGGTGATGCTCTGCAGAATGAGTACGAAAAGAATCAGGGCGGTCCGGCTTATGCTGCCGGCAAAATAAGACACGACGCCCAGAATAATAAAATTAATCCGCATGATCAGAGAAAAAACGATGTAAAAACTTTTGATCTTAGGATTTTTGCGCAGATAGGCGGCAAAGGGGATCTGCACAATCACAGCAAAATACGGCAGAGCGGCCAGAATACCAAAGACCGTATTGCTGACCCGAAGCTCTTCTTTCAGAAAAGCGCTGTAAAGCGGGGAGGTGCCGGGAAAACCGGTGATGATGCTGAAGAGAATGCCGACCGAACAGGCAAAAATGAAAATGTAAAGATCTTTCTTCGTCTCGCCGGACATCGGCACACCGAAGGCAAAACTTTTTTCGGGAAAGGCCCAGAATATCTTCATGCGGCTTCGCAGTTCGTTTAAACGTCTTTTCATAAATCTTCCTTTGCATCAAGTTTTCCGGAGCGGAGAAAAGGTCTCACTATGCTATAATCTAGCATGTAGAAAAAACAATTCAAGCTTTATTTTAATAATCGTGAAAGGACTTTTTTAATGCCATCCTTAATGCTGATTGACGGAAACTCCATCATCAACCGAGCCTTTTACGGGCTCGGCGGCGGGGCCCGGCTGACGGCCCCGGACGGCACCCCGACCGGTGCCGTTTATACATTTTTAAATATGTTTCTGCGCTATTTTAATGAATATGAACCGGATTATGTCTGCGTGGCCTTTGACCTCCCCGGACCGACGTTCCGGCATAAGCGCTATAAAGACTATAAGAAGTCGCGGACGGGCATGCCCGAAGACCTGGCGGTGCAGATGCCGATGCTCAAGGCCTGCCTGGAGGCCATGCAGCTTTACTGCGCCGAAGCCGAAGGCTATGAGGCGGACGATATTATCGGCACCTTGTCCGCGCGTTTTTCGGACGAGACGGAGGTTTATATTCTTTCCGGCGACCGCGATGATTTTCAGCTCCTCAATGAGCGGGTCAAGCAGATTTATCCGAAAACACGCGGCGAAAGCATTCTCTACACCCCCGCCGTGCTGATGGAACAACACGGGCTCAGGCCGGATCAGGTCATTGATATGAAGGCCTTGAAAGGAGACAGCTCCGATGATATCCCGGGCATTAAAGGGATCGGGGAGAAATCGGCGATGAAGCTTCTGAAGGCCTATGACAATTTAGACGGCATTATCGAACATGCAGATGAGGTATCCGGCGCGATGGGCAAGAAGCTCCGGGCCGGGATTGACGATGCCCGCTTGTCTTATGAACTGGCTGCGATAAACCTGGAGGTCCCTTTGGACGTGGAACTTGAGGATCTGAAGCTGAAAGGCTGGGACAAGCCGAAGCTTCTGCAGCAGTTCAGGAGTCTGGGCTTTTCTTCTTTGATCAGCCGATTCGGACTGGATGAGGCCGAGGCGGCGGAACGGGTGAGCACGCATGAAATCAAAGCGGAAAGACGGGAAAAACTTGAACCCTCGCTTTTTGCCGGCAGCCGTGAAGTCTTTATCAAGCTGATTGAAGCAGAAGATCAAAAGACGCTTCTCTGCCTGCATGACAAAGGGGAGAAGGACGCGGGCGTTTTATACTTAGAAGAGAGCGATATTGCGGACGAGGAGACGGCCGCAGCATTCCTGGAAGCACTTGCGGAAGACAAAAGCCTTGTGACCTATGATGCCAAAAAGCTTTATAAAGCCTTAAATTATTTTCCCCGCAAGCCTTTTTCGGATCTTAAAATCGCCGCTTATCTGGCCGGCTTTGAAAGCGCCGGAAAAACGTCGGACGAGGTCTATCAGACGGTGATGCAGGAGGCGCTTATATTCCGGAAGGAAGAGGATGTGCTGCCGGCGGAAATTCAGAAACTCGGGGCCGAATACAAAATGTATTTCAAGCTCGAGGAGATACTGGAGGAGCGGCAGCTCAAAAAGCTGGCGCATGAGATCGAGTATCCGCTGGCGGTCATTTTAGCCGAGATGGAGAGCGCCGGCATCCGGGCCGATGCGTCCGTTCTGGAGGCCATGGGCAAAGAGTTTGAAGAAGAAACGAAGGCTTTGGAAGAGCAGATTTATGCTGAAGCCGGCCATGCCTTCAATGTTAATTCGCCGAAGCAGCTCGGCGAGGTGCTCTTTGATGAGATGGGCATTACGCCGACCAAAAAGACACCGAGCGGCGCCTATTCAACGGCGGCTTCGGAGCTTGAGAAACTAGCGCCCTTCCATCCCATTGTGGAAGACGTTCTGGCCTACCGGAAGGCGGCGAAGCTGAATTCAACTTGCATAGAAGGCCTGGTAAAAGAAATTGCCGAAGACGGGCGCATTCATACAAGTTTTGAGCAGACGCTGACGGCGACGGGCCGCCTGAGCAGCCGGGATCCTAATCTGCAGAATATTCCGATGCGCGAAGAAGAAGGACGGAAAATCCGCAAGGCTTTTATACCGGCAGACGGCTGCGTCTTTTTGGATGCGGATTATTCGCAGATCGAGCTGCGCCTCCTGGCTGCCTTGTCCGGTGACGAGCATCTTCTGGAGGCCTTCCGGGAAGCGAAAGATATCCATAAACGCACGGCTTCGAGTATTTTTGCCGTCCCGGAAGATGAGGTGAATCCGGCACAGCGCGCAGCGGCCAAAACCGTCAATTTCAGCATTGTCTACGGCATTTCGGATTTCGGCCTGGCGCAGGATCTGAAGATCACGAGAAAAGAGGCCCATCAGTATATTGAGGGCTATCATAAGCAATATCCGGCCGTAAAGCCGTATATGGAAGCGCAGATCGAATTCGGCCGGGAGCACGGCTATGTGGAAACGTATTTCGGCCGCCGGCGCTACATTAAAGAATTAAGCGCTAAGAATTACAATGTGCGCAAATTCGGCGAGCGGGCGGCGATGAATGCGCCGGTGCAGGGGACGGCGGCGGATATTATCAAAATCGCCATGATCCGGACCTCCGAAGCGCTCAAGGAAGCAGGGCTCGAAGCGAGGATTCTGCTGCAGGTGCATGATGAACTGCTTCTGGAAGTCAAGGAAGAAGAGGCGGAAGAAGCCGCCGGAATTTTGAAAAAAGCAATGGAAGGGGCAGCCGATCTTCCGGTGCCGCTGAAGGCTGAAGTGGAACGCGGCCGGAACTGGTTCGAATGCCATTAGGAGAATTATGTTTGTAATAGGACTTACGGGAGGCATCGGCTGCGGCAAGAGTACCGCTGCGGCGATCCTGGCGGCCCACGGGCTGGAGGTTCTGGATGCCGATAAAATATCCCATGAAGTGACCGCAGCGGGAGGCTCCGCTGTTTCTGAAATCATTGAGCGTTTCGGGCCGGAGTATATTGCGGAAGACGGCAGCCTTAATCGCAGGAAAATGGCCGAAACCGTTTTTTCAAGCCGCAAGGCACTCGATGCCTTGAGCCTGATCGTGCACCGGCATGTGATGGCGGAGATGAAAAGGCGGCGGGAGCGGCTTTTGAAGAAAAAAGTCAAGGCCGTGGTCATGGATGTGCCCGTTCCGGTAAAGGAAGGCTTTCTGGACAGCAGCGATCAGATCTGGGTGGTCTGGACAAAAGATGCACTGCGGCTGGAGCGGCTTAAGGCGCGCGGCATGGAAGCGGACGATGCCCGAAGCCGCATGCGCATTCAGATGAGCGAAGAAGAATATAAAGACCTGGCGGACCATTTTATCCGCAACGACGGCAGCATTGAGGAATTGGAAAAGAACTTGAACAGGCTTTTGGAAAAGGAAGTTTTGCGCCGCGGGATCCCGGTAAA
>CALLQJ010000287.1 GCA_938014865.1 uncultured Fastidiosipila sp. | reverse complement strand
AGGATGAGCTGACCAGCCTTGTTGAGGTTGAGGACGGCGAGGGCTTTGTGCTGCGGGCCGGCGGCATGTTTGAGAATTTTTACCTTTATGTCCGCCCGGAAGATGCTGAAAAAGCCTCGCAGCTTGCGGGAGAATATGCGAAACATCTGAGCCCCGGCGAGCGGGAAGCGCTGCCGGAAGCGCCCGCTGCAGACGAAAAAGAGAGCAAGTAAGAGGAGGATAGGATGCTGCGAAAAGTACAAAGAGCGCCCGAGCTAAGCGATGTGAAAATTACGGATCCGTTCTGGAGCGATATTCAGGATTTAATGCGCGAAACGGTCATCCCGTATCAGGCGGATATATTTGAAGACAAGATTCCCGGACAGGAAAAAAGTCATGCGATTGAGAATTTTAAGATTGCCGCCGGGGAATCCGATGAAAGCTTTTACGGCATGGTCTTTCAGGACAGCGATGTCTATAAATGGCTGGAGGCGGCCTCTTACGCCCTGGAGATCGCGCCCGATCCGGAACTCGAAGAAAAGGCCGATGCCTATATTGATTTATTAGGCAGGGCGCAGCAGGAAGACGGCTACCTGAACAGCTATTTTACGGCCAAAGAGCCCGAACACCGCTGGCAGGATCTTTTAGAATGCCACGAGCTTTACTGCTCGGGGCATATGATCGAAGCGGCGGTGGCATATTTCAAGGCGACGGGGAAAAAGAAATTCCTGGAGATTGCCGAGCGCAATGCGGACCTTATCTGCCGGCGCTTCGGCAGAGGTGACGGGCAAAGACGCGGAGTCCCGGGGCATCAGGAAATTGAGATCGCCCTTCTGCGCCTTTATCGTCTGACAAAAAACAGCCGTTATCTTGAGACGGCCAAATACTTTTTGGATGAACGAGGGACGGAACCGGAGTACTTCGCCGAAGAAGCGAAGCGCCGGGATTTTTCCCACTGGGGCATGGATCCGGACAATCGAAAATATGCTCAGTACCATGCGCCCGTCAGGGAGCAGGACAGTGCCGAAGGGCACAGCGTCCGCGCCTGCTACATGTATACAGCGATGGCGGATCTTGCCGCCGAAACCGGGGACGAGGCGCTGATGGCCGCCTGCCGGAAAATCTGGCGGAATATTACACAGAAAAGGATGTATGTAACAGGGGGGATCGGCTCGACCCGTTACGGCGAAGCGTTTACCGTCGACTATGATCTGCCGAACGATACGATCTACGCGGAAACCTGCGCCTCGGTGGCCATGGTCTTCTTGGACGGCAGGTC
>CALLQJ010000286.1 GCA_938014865.1 uncultured Fastidiosipila sp. | reverse complement strand
AGCGGGTGAAGGCAAAGACTTTATGCTCGCCATGGACCCTGCCGCTACAGAGCTTTATGATGCAGCGAAGGCTGCCGGAAAGGAAGAAGGCAGCTACCTCTTCTGGAAGACCGGTGAAGTCAAGAGCAGTGACGAAATGATCGACTATTGGGAATATCTCGTCGACAAGTATCCGATTGTCTCCATTGAAGACGGCCTGGCCGAAGAGGACTGGGAAGGCTGGCAGAAGATGAACGAGAGACTCGGCAAGAAGATTCAGATCGTCGGCGACGACCTCTTCGTAACGAACACCGAACGTCTCAAGAAGGGCATCAAGATGAATGCTGCGAACTCCATCCTGATCAAGCTCAACCAGATCGGTACCCTGACCGAGACCACGGACGCGATGGAAACGGCCCGCTTAGCCGGCTTCACCTCTGTTGTTTCGCATCGTTCGGGTGAAACCGAAGATACGACCATTGCCGACCTCGTGGTCGCAACGGGCGCAGGTCAGATCAAGACCGGTGCACCGGCTCGTACGGACCGTGTGGCCAAGTATAACCAGCTCCTTCGTATTGAAGAAGAGCTCGGTGACAGAGCCTGGTATCCCGGCATGAAGGCTTTCACTTTTAAAAGATAAGCTTTTCTGAACCCTATAAAATCAGCCCTGTTTCTCTTCTCGGGAAACAGGGCTTTTTTCTGCTTTAATCGCGATTAATCGACGCTTTAATCGAGGCGCTTTTGCGCGCTCTTCTTCGAGGGCGCTTCAGAACTTATTTGCCGGCTTCCGGATCAGACGGCGCGTGTTCTTCAGATGTGCTGTTTTCGCCCTTTTGCTTTTTTTCGGCCGCTTTCTTCTGAATATAGCGTCCGAAACCCGCCAGGCGCCGGAGCCAGTTTTTATCCATAAAGAAATTGAGCTCGCCGGGGTTGATGAGGATGCCGTTCGGCTCCCCCTCTTCCTCTGCCAGTTTTGCGGCGACAAAGTAAAAGCTCAGTTCCTTTAGCTTAAAGCTTCGGTCCTCTGGGATGCTGTAAGGGTCGGTATAGCAGGCGACGGCCTCATGGCCCTGCCCGTCCGTCAGCAAGGTGAAGAGCATCTGATCGTCCCGTTCCTCCTTTACGGCAAAGTACATTTTTGCCTGCAGCAGGCGCGGGGCCATCTGCGCCTCAAATTGGGTCAGGATTTTCTGCTTGTTTTCGGGATTCCCCTCCTGCGGGCTGCGCACAAGCTGCAAAAAGCCCAGCACAAAGTAGCGCAGAATGCGGTTGGGATCCGGGACGGCTTCTCCTTCCGGGACATCTTCCGCGGGGGCTGGTCCGAAGAGTTCTTTGCGCCCGGCGGTATACGAAATCACCCCGTCGTTATAAACCGTGACCTCACAGCCGTTTAAGTAAAGCGCCTGATTAAGCGCTTCGGGCGAGGCTTCGGCCAGCTCGGCGTCCGGCAGCGTCTCGGCCCGCTCGGCCGCTCGTTTGACCGCTTCTTTCTCCGTGAAGAGAAATACCCGGCCCTTGGCATCAATATAAGGCTGCCCGGTAAAGCTCGAGCGGAAATAGCGGATGCGCTCAAGATCCCGGACCCAGGGGGCCAGATCCTGCAGCACGACGCGGCGGCGGTTGATCGTCACCTGCAAAAGCTCTTCCAGCTGCTTGAGCTTGAGCCGGTCTTCTTCCGTCTTTTCTTTAAGTGTTTTCTGCCGCTTGACTTCTTCGGCCCGGCCTTCCATCAGTTTCTGAATCAGGCGTTCGCTGAAGGCGGCCATAAAAGCGAGTTCCCCCGGCTGATAGGCCCCTTTCGTAAAATGGAATTCATTTTCATAAAAGAGCTGCTCAAGTTCTTTGGCGTCCCGCATGCCCATCTCGGGGGCCTTGGGATTATAAGACCACAAGGCGGCCATATAGGCATCGCCTTCGGAGGTTTCGGCCGCCGCTTCGTCTTCAGAAGCGTCATCCTGCTCTTCTGCGGCCTTCTTTTTTGCGTCCTCGTCTTCGGAATTTTCGTGTTTAAAAAAATCAATCATGCTTTATTCTCTCCTCGCCGGACTATCGGAGCTTCGGCTGAGCTCTTCTGTTTTTTCAGTCTACGGAAAAACAAAGACTCTGTCTATGCCCTTTCTTCTTCCTCCGCCTTCGCATGTTCTTGTTTTCCGGCCGGCGCTTCGGCTTTTTCCGGGTAGGCCTGCGCATGCTCCGGATCAATATAAACCCCTTCCCGCTGCTTGGCATAAAAGGCTTTTTGCTCGCTGATGCTCATATGTTTGACCGTTTCGGGAACGGCGGGGACGCGGCGTGCCTCTTCCTCTTTCTCTTCGGCTTCGGCCGCTTTCTCCTTAACTCCTCTCGAGTAATAAAACGTAATAAAAGTAAAAATACAATATAAATGC
>CALLQJ010000285.1 GCA_938014865.1 uncultured Fastidiosipila sp. | reverse complement strand
GCATATTGCCCCAGGTGGGGGTCGGCGGTGCAATACCGAAGCCGAGATAGCTCAGCGTGGATTCGGTCAGCATGCTCGTCGCAAAGGACAAGGTGGCACTGACCAGGATCACCGAGATAACGTTCGGAATAATATGTTTAAAGACAATAGCGACTTCGCGCAGGCCCATCGCCTTGGCAGCGGTGACAAATTCCATCTCGCGCTGGGCGAAGATCTGGGCACGTACCAGACGTGCCAGTCCGGGCCAGGTGAGCACGCCCAAGACCACCATTATCAAGTACATTCGCTGTTCGACGGAAATTCTCGTTCCGATAATCGCGGACAAAATCAAAGCAAAGGGCAGGAACGGAAGTCCTCCCACGACTTCTGCAATACGCATGACGACCATGTCGACGACACCGCCGAAATAACCGGCCAGGCCGCCTAAGACGACCCCGATCACCAGCGAAATGATAACCGATACCGCACCGACCGTCATCGTGATCTGACCGCCGTTAATGATACGGGTCAGAATGTCACGGCCGTATTCATCCGTACCTAAGAGGTGCCCTTTAAGGCCCCAGGTATGAAGATCGCCGTCGTCGGTCAGCGCATAGTTCTGGTAGTAGCCGACAAAGATATCTTCTACATGTTCATCCTCATCAAGCTCCGGCGCGTTCGTCTGTTTGTAGTGATTGTCGCCCCAGCTGAGGAGCTCATTTTGATCCGTCAGCGCCGTATAATGCGAACGGCCGCCGTAGATCTTAATGATCTTCCCTTCATGCTCCGGGACAGCGCCCTCACCGCGGGTCACATTGCCCCAAACCACAAGCTTGCCGTCGTCCTTCAGAGCCGCATTCGTAAAAGCCGTAGACGCGATGTCCACAACGCCGCTGCTGAGTTCTTCCGGAATATTGGCTAAAGGATTCTTTTTGCGGGCCGGGTAAATCACCTGACCGTCCTCGGTCAATGCAATAAAGTTATTGATATTCGCCGAGACCTTTTGATACTTGAGATCCTTGTAGTCTCTTTTCAGCTTGATATCGTTCAGATTGGAGTTGCCCCAGCTGTGGAGCTTGCCGTCATCGGTGACGGCCACCGTAAACTGCGTACCGGCGGAAATACTTTTGATGTTGATATCTTCGCCCTTGCGCATGGCCGATTTAAATTCATTCGGATAGCGGTCCTGCTGCAGTCTGGTATTGCCCCAAGTGTAGAGCATGCCGTCTTCGTCAATGGCCACCACGTGGTCGCTGCCGACCGCCAGGGTATCAATTTTAGCGTTCTGTACTTCCTCAGGAATGTCTGCCAGGTCCACCACGTCGGTTACTTTGGTATAGCCCCAAATGTAAACCTTGCCGTCATTGTCCAGGCCGACCGCGAAGGTATTGCCCGGTTCAATCAGCTTGAGGTTTTCCCGAAGTTCCTTCGGCGGCCGCATCATATCCATTCCGGGCGCCACATTCACCTGGGTATTGTCCTGAAAGCCCAGATCAATCGGCACGAAATGCGGCCCGATCATTACCAGCAGGAAGATCAGAATAAAGACAATCAAACCGAAACGCGATAAATGATTGGACCAGAAGTTGCTGACAATCATGCGGAAGGGACTTTGCAGAGCCTCTTCTTCCATGAAAGACAATTCTTCCTTCTTACGTCCGAAAAGCCGGAGAAACCAGCGCTTCAGGAAAAAATCTTTTTTACTGCCTTTTCCTTTTTGCATATTGTCCCCCTCTTACTTATCCACCCGTACACGCGGGTCTACCAGTCCGTAGCTCAGGTCTGTAATTAATACACCGACGAGAGAGACAACCGTATAGAACTAATTCGTAGTCATTGTTGTTGAGCCCGGCAATGTAAAGCTTGCCCATACCGTTCAGGCCGAAGGTCGTTTCGGTAATAACCGAGCCGGAGAAAATACTCAGGAACCAGCCGATCACCACCGTAATAACCGGCAGCAAAGCATTGCGCCAGGCGTGACGGTAAATCACGGTTTTCTCATGCACACCTTTCGCACGGGCCGTCCGGATATAATCCATCGACAGAGCGTCGATCATGGCCGCACGGACATAGCGGGTCATGCCGCCCAGGGATGCGAGGGTCATGACAATCAGCGGGAGCAAAATATAATACAAACGGTCGGTAAACCACTTCCAGCCCGTATAGCTGGAGCCGGGCGTCATCATGCCGCCCACCGGGAAAATTCGAATTTTAACGGCGAAAAGATAAATCATCACCAATGCGATGATATAAATCGGTATAGAGTATCCTACGATAGAAAATACCTGAACCGCTTTGTCAAAGCCCGAATTTTTCTTGACAGCTGTTTTAATGCCCAAAGGTATCGTAATACCCAAGGCTAAGATCGTCGCGAAAATATTGATGAATACCGTATAGAGCATCGGTTCTTTAATAACTTTGCGAACGTCTTTTTTATAAAGGTTAGAGTAACCGAAATTTCCCTGCAGCAGACCGTTGAAATGGCCTTCCATATCAGGCGACAGGCCCATCCAGCGTGTATAACGCAGGACAATCGGATCGTCTAATCCCATTTGCTGCCTCAGCTCTTTATACTGCTGCTCATACTCGTCCGGTTTAAGCTCTTTGCGCATTGGCTCGAGCTCTGCGCGGGCGGGATCAGTAGGAATTAAGTTGTACAGCATATACATGAAGAAAGAAATGATAAAAAAGACGATCACCATGTATAACAATCGTTGTGCGATGTACTTCTTCAAACGTCACACCAACCTTTCTGGTCATAAAAAGTGCAATAAAAAAAGAATGTGACCTAAAAAGCTTTTGCCATTCTTTTTTTAAACAAAAGCTGCGGGGAGCGAGATGCTCCCCGCAAGCAGGTTTTCTGAGAAGCCTTCAGATCAGATTATCCTTCAAGGCTTGCATAAACGATAGCACGTTCGAAGCCCCAGAACGGGTTAGCCTCGTAGTTCTCCAAGTCTTCTCTGAAGATCGTATAGTAAATGTTGGAATAGAGCGGAATTTCAGGAAGCAGCTCGTTCCAGCGAACGACAAACTGTGTCCAGAGATCCAGATATGTATCTGTATCCGTCGATTCAACACCGTAAACCATATCCATGGACAGGCGGTCAAGCTCTTCGTCAAAGATGTAGTTCACGTTATAGCCCTTCTCGACAAGTTCCGGATCCAGCGTGAAGCTGTAGGACATGTCGTATGCAGGGTAGAAGTTGGAAGCAAGGTTGTACATACCGTATTTGGGTACGCCGTACTGCTCGTTAACGGAGTCGTCACGATACATCCAGTTCAGGAGTTCTTCAAACGTCATAACGGACTGACGAATGTCGAAGCCTGCCTTGGGCGCCGTGTCGTTGGCCAGCATCGTTACCAGAAGCTCGGATACCGGGTTGTTCTCCGTAGAGGACCATTCAATAATAAGAGGCATCAGAATCGTGCCGTCATTTAGAGTCACATTGTGCTCATAGTCACCGGCTTCTTCCGCTGTCACTTCTTTGTAACGTACACCTTCGGTGTAGTCGTCACCGTTTTCATCAAGTACCCAGCCGTCTTCTTCAAGAACCTTGATCGCTTCGTCCACGCTGAAGCTGTATTCGTTCAGCTGTTCGTCGAGATCTTCCTCGGCATCCTGGTACATCCACTGTGCAATTCCGTAAGGACCGTTCACAACGGCACCGTAGCCGCCCGTGAACTTATTCGCGAATTCCTGACGGTCAAGCAGGTAAGCAATTGCATGACGTACGGAGAGGAACTGTGTCGGACCGAAGTCGCACTGGAACATCAGTTTTCCGTAGCCTGCACGGTCATAGTCGATCGTTTCGAAACCGCCGGCATCCACCATGTCGAGCGCCTTGTTAATATCGTCACCGCCGCTCAGTTCGGAGATGAGGTCAAGTTCGCCGGTCTTAAGAGCGTCGAACTGCGTAGCGTCTTCCGCCTTCGCAACAACAATACGCTTGATGGAGGGTTTAACGCCTTCAAAGTTGCCTTTGTATTTGTCGTTGATTTCGAGAACGGCCTGTTTGGTACCGACGTCATAGCTGATCAGGTTGTAAGGACCTGCCGTAACGCGGCCTTCGGATTTGAAACGCACCTCTTCAATACGAGGTTTCAGCGTATCTACCGACATATCGCCTTCGAAGTAGCAGCCTTCACCGTCATCTTTGATCGCATAGTCTTCACCGAGCCACATATCAATGGACAGGGGGGACAGACCTGCATAGGTGAGGTCATAGAAATAAGGAACCTTATCGGCCACAACCGTCAGCGCGTAAGTATACTCGTCAAGGAGACGTACACCCGCGAAGTAATCGGTTTCACCGGACTGATAGTCTTCACCGCCGACATAGGTCAAAGCAGCCGTAGACTTCGAGCCGAGTTTCTTAAGTGTGGGATGGGCGAAAAGCATGAGTTCAGCAACATAGTTCTCTGCCGTAATCGGAGTACCGTCATTAAAGACGAGGTCCTCAGCAATTTTAACGGTAAAGGTTTTGGTGCCGTCATCATTCATTTCACCTTCGATGGATTCGGCAACGGTCTCGTTCTGGATATAAGCACCGCCCTGATCCGTGGTTACCGTGTCATAATCGTTGATTAACTGACGAATCATGTTGTCGGTCGCGTTATTCGTCCAGATGGCGCCGTGCG
>CALLQJ010000284.1 GCA_938014865.1 uncultured Fastidiosipila sp. | reverse complement strand
CGGATATCATCGTTCAGTCATTCGGTTTTAAATACGGGGTGCCGGAAGACAGTGATCTGGTGATCGATGTGCGTTTTCTGCCGAACCCCTATTACATTGATGAGCTGCGGCCGCTGTCGGGCAAGGATCCGGCGATCCGGGGCTACCTGCACGGCTTCCCCGAAACAGAACGGTTTTTAACTAAGCAGACGGACCTGCTTCTTTTTTTGATGCCGTATTATATCCGGGAAGGGAAGATGAGCCTGACCATTTCGGTAGGCTGTACGGGCGGCCGGCATCGTTCGGTCTGTCTTGCCGAAGACCTGGCCTTAAGGCTTAAACAAAATGATTATAAAGCAACGCCGGTGCACCGGGATATTGCAAAGGATCTTGAGACGTGAGGAAAGAAAGTTTTTCGCAAAAGGTAAAAGATGAGCTCCTGGCCCTGCCGTTCAGCTCGGAAGCGGAAGCAGGGATGTGGCTGTGCAGCGCGCTGGCGGCAAACGGCGTGTTCCGAGGCACGGAAGTCAGCATTAAAAGTGCGCGCAAAAGCCTGATCCGGACCCTGGCGGATATATCGGAGAAAATATTCGGCTTCAGAGGCGAGATCATTGAAAGAAAAACCCATGCCTACTGGCAGGTCAAAAGCCGGGAAGCTTCTGATATTATTCGTGAATCCATGGAACGGAGGCTGGGCTTTGACTGTGTGCGGGGCATTATGAATCTCAATGCGGAATATTTTCCGGAAACGATGCAGCTGGCGGCGCTCCGGGCTTTTATTTTAACGGTGGGGTCTTTTGCCGAGCCGATGAAAAGCTATCAGATCGAGTTTTCCTTGAGGCGTCAGAGTGTCCTGGAATTTCTGGCCGACATTTTAGACGGCATGGGCATTGAGAGTCTGCTGCAAAGACAGGGGGCCTATCATATGCTCTACATTAAAAACGGCGACGATATTGCGGCGCTGCTCGGAAAGACAGGCGCTCATAAGGCTTATCTGAGTTTTGAAGACATCCGTCTGCGCAAAAATATCAATGAAGCGGTTAACCGTGCGGTCAATTGCGACAATGCGAATCTGCAGCGGGTGGCCGATACGGCGGCCCGGCAGATCCATCTGCTGCGCCGGCTGAATGAGGCGGGCGGTTTCGGAAAACTGCCGGAGGACCTGGCGGCGGTGGCCAGGCTCCGGATCGAGCATCCCGGCTGTTCGCTGCGCGAGCTGGGCGAATACATGAATCCGCCGCTCGGCAAATCCGGCATGTATCACCGCCTCGGCAAGCTCGAGGCCTGGGCCGAGGATTATTTGGAAAAGAGGGAAGACTGATGGGCGTCGAAATTGCCTTGATTGAACCGGAAATCCCGCAGAACTGCGGCAATATTATCCGCACCTGCGTGGCGGCGGGGGCGAAGCTGCACCTGGTGGGGAAGCTGGGCTTTTTTCTGGATGACCGCGATCTGAAACGAGCGGGGCTCGATTACTGGTATCTTTTG
>CALLQJ010000283.1 GCA_938014865.1 uncultured Fastidiosipila sp. | reverse complement strand
CAGCACCCCGCGGTGAAAAAGGTTTTTTATCCCGGACTGGAAGACGATCCCGGACATGCGCTTGCGAAAGAACAGATGCAAGGCTTCAGCGGCCTGATGAGTTTTATTCCGGACTGCCCCGAAGAAAAACTTCTGCCCTTTGTCAAAAGCCTGGATGTCTTTGAAGAAGGACCGAGCTGGGGCGGTTTCGAAAGCGTGATCAACACACCCGGGCTTTGCCCGGTGAAGCAGCGCGAATTCCAGGGGACGCCGGATAAGCTTCTGCGGATCTCGACGGGACTGGAGGATGCGGAGACGATTATCCGGGATCTGGATCAGGCGCTGAATGCCCTGCCAAAGCTGCAGAAAGAACACTGCGTCGTTATTTAAGACATGAAGAGAAAGGACCAAGCAATGGAGAAAGAAAAAATTGCCGCATTGAGCCGGAACATTGCCGGCCAAATTATTTCAGAAGAGAAAGAAGAGCAGAACAGGCTTTTCGATATGAGCATATGGGATTGGTCCCAGGGGGTCGCCTTGTTCGGCCTCTGGAAGCTCTATCGCATAAGCGGGGAAGAGGCGCTTTTGGATTACCTCTGCAGCTGGTTTGACGAAAAAATCGACGAGGCGATTGAGCATAATATCAATACCATGGCACCGCTTTTGACCTTGTGTTTCCTCTATGAAGAAACAGGGAAACAAGCGTATCTGAGCTATTGCGAGGAAACGGCCGAATGGCTGACGGAAGAGCTGCCGCGTACGGCCATGGGCGGATTTCAGCACATCACGATTGACGCCGAAAATGAAGAACAGCTCTGGGCCGACACGGTCTTTATGGCGGTGCTTTTCCTGGCTAAGCTGGCGGACGTGAGCGGGAATACGCGTTATGCCGATGAAGCCAAAAAACAGCTCTTTATCCATATCCGTTATCTGGCGGATAAAAAAAGCGGCTTGTGGTATCACGGCTGGTCGTTTATCCGCAAAGATAATTTTGCTTCGGCCCTATGGGCCCGGGGCAATGCCTGGTTCAGTCTGGCGGGTGCCGAATTGCCGGCTTTTTTCGCCTGTGAACAATGGGCCGAAGATCTCCTCCGCCAAGCCTGGCTGCAGCAGATGGAGAGCCTGAAAGCGCTGCAAAGTCCCGAAGGCCTCTGGCACACGCTGCTGGATAAAGACGATTCTTATACCGAAGTTTCGGCTTCGGCGGGAATTGCCGCGGCGATGCTGCGGGGCGTCAGGAAAGGCTATCTGCCGGCGTCCTTTGAAGAGACGGCTTTGCGGGCGGCCCGGGCGGTCATTGCCCATATCGGCGAGGACGGCATGGTCTCGCAAGTGTCCTACGGCACGGTGGTGGCCGATAACGAGGACTACTACAAAAAAGTGCCGCTCCGGCCTACGGGCTACGGACAGAATCTGGCCTTGATTATGCTCTGCGAATTAAGGCGCTTTTATGAAGAGAAAAATCATTGAAACGTGAAAGGAATTTCAAAGAATTGATCTATGTATACTTATGAAGATTTGCTGCGACGTACGATAGAAAGTCATGAAAAAAGCTGTCAGCGGCTTTTGAAGTATCAAATACGAGACAAGGCCAGCCCGGATTTCGGCGGCTATTACAATGTACATTTCGGTCTGGTGGCACAGAACGCAGGCGGTTCCGCCGCCGGCCCGATGAGCCTTTATTTCTGCGAAGAGAGCAGATATTACAAGGATCCGGCCGTTTTGGAACTGGCCTCGAATTTAATCCGGCACCTTCTGAATCACCTGCATGAGGACGGGACGGTGGATTATTTCCGCTGCAACTTTCATTCGGCTCCCGATACGGCCTTTGTGACCTTGGGTCTGGCGAAGGCGGCCAAATTGATAAAAGCGGAGACTCCTGAGGAAAAGGCTTTTCAGGAAGAACTTTACGAGGCGCTGCGCCGCATGGGCGAGGGCATGCTGACCGGCGGCTTTCATACACCGAATCACCGTTGGGTGATTTCCTCTGCGCTCGCGCTGATCAACAGTCTGATCCCCGATAAGCGGTATGAAGAAAGAATCAAAGAGTACCTGATTGAAGGCATTGATATCAATGAAGACGGGGAGTTCACCGAGCGTTCGGCGGGCGGCTACAACGAGATCAATAACCGTGCGCTGATTACCCTGGCACAGGAATTGAAAAAACCGCAGTTTTATGACTATGTGCGGCGCAATCTTGAGATGATGCCGGTCTTCTATCACACGGACTTTTCGATTTTTACCGAGAACTCCACCCGGCAGGATAAAGGCAGCACGCCTTATGCCGAAAAATACGCGTATCAGTACCTGCTCTGCGGCTATGCCTTGGACGATGAAAATCTCCGCCGCATCGGCACGGCTCTGCTGAAAAGCGGCATTGACCACGGCCGGGCTTTTCCGCTGGGACTTACGGATCTGCTCTTGTATCCGGAAGCTTTTTCGGACCTGCCGGAACCCTGCGGTGACGAAATTTTCCGCGTGAACCGTCTGCTCAAGGATTCGGGCCTGCTGCGCCTGAGCCGGAAAGGGCTGAATCTCTGGGCCGTGGAAAATCAGCCGGCCTTCCTGCATCTTAAAAAAGGCAATATCGAATTTTATATTAAAGGCGGCATTCATTTCTTCAACGCCCGGCACCTTCTTTTTGAAAATATCCGCAAAGAAGGCGAGGGCTATGCGATGGATTTTGTCGGCAAAGGCCATTACTATCAGCCGTTTAAACGCTATCAGGGCACTTCGGACTGGCACAAAATGGACCGCAGCAAGCGGGAGATTTCAGGGGAGCGCGAGGTCAAAGTCACGCTCAGGATCCTTCCTCTGGAGGACGGCTATGAGATCCGCCTGAAGACCTCGGGGAGCGAGGGCTCGACGATTCGTCTGGAGTTCGGCATCAAAGCCAATGTGCTTCTGCGCGGCGAGCATTTCAGCGTGGATACTAAACCGGGCGGCATGCTCATTGCTTCCGGCGGTGAACTCAGCCTCTTTGACGGGGATGACATGATCGGCATCGGTCCGGCTTTTGCCGCCAATGATATTTATACCGGGCTTTTCGGCTCGATCCCGCCGTCCGAGCAGCGTTTCAATCTCTATTTCAATGATGTGACCAATTTTGAAAGAAGCTTTCAAATTCGAGTAAAATAAAGAAAAGGGGTAAATAGTATAAACTGAAGACAGTAGAATAAATAGGACGTAAGAGGTCATCCGGACAAAGCGATGTCCGGATGACGGTTTTTCGCAAAAGAAAGGGAAGGGAAAGGATGCAGCAGAAGCGCTCGCTTTTCAAGAAAAAAGATTATTCCCTGCTCGCCTTGCGCCGCAGGCTTCTGGCGACTATAGCCGTGCTCTTTATTCTTTTTGCCTTGATTTCCCTCTTCCTTTTCTACCTTTCCGAACGCAAAGCCTTTGCGGAAAACATGCAGGATGCCAACGATGTCATGGCCGAGCAGGTTGCCTCGGTTTATGAACTTTACATGCAGAACGTAAAAGACATTGCCCATGACAGCACCTTCCGCAATGATGATCTGATTTTCCTCAGCGCCAAAGAGCGGCAGAGCCATTCCGCCAAGCGGGATATTCTGAATATGCTCTCCTCGCTGAGCGTCATGAATTATTACATTGATTCGGCCTATCTGTATTACAGCGAAGACGGGCAGGTCTACAGCTCACGCTCTTTGCCTTATACGGTGAATCCGATTGAATATTTTAAAGACCGTGAAGTCTTCCCGGATAACGGTGAGCGGCGGCATGCCTATCAGATCATGCCGCATCTTCTGGATATTGAAGTATTCAGCAGTGCCCCGGCCAATCAGCCCCTGGTGCTGAGTTATGTGGTGCCCGTTACGCACCGCTCCGGCAGCACGTATTTGTGCCTGAATGTCAATCTGCGGGCGCTTTATGCGGTGACCATGCGGGAATTTGAATACGATGAAAACCGGAATTTCTACATTACGGATGAGAACGGCTATATTGTTTTTCACCGGGATGCGGACAATCTTTTTATTCCGGCAGACAGCCTGGAAAAAAAGGACGGGGTGCTGCGTTCCGAGGCGCATTCGGAGGCCCTGAATTTGAATTTTGTCTTCGAAAGCACCATTCCGCCGCTGCAGTCAAGGATCTACAGCTTTTCTTTGTGGCTCGCCTTGGCGTTGGGATTTGCGATTTTGATTTCGCTCGTCGTGATTGTCTATTCGACCCTGCCTTTCCACCGCCTCATGCAGGTGGCC